>CAZMSF010000005.1:0-32713 GCA_964568885.1 uncultured Gammaproteobacteria bacterium | reverse complement strand
GTAGTGCATCCCGTGCATCCACCGGTGATATTAAGCGTTTGGAATGTACCGTTTCTCGAAGAATCAATGACCGTTGTGCCTCCGATTTGCAGGTTGCCACTCACTACATTGAATGAGTCTCCCGAGGCTACATCAAGCCTGTCTGCCGAGCCTCTGAATATTTGAGTATCGCCACCGATGACAATTCCACCGGTTGAGCCTGTTACGGGTAGTTGGAGTTGGCCCGCTTGAGTAAGGGTAGAAAGGGTAGTAGACGTGTTCTTGAATATAAAGTCGGCGTTTGTCGCTCCCATTGTCTGAAATGTAAGGCTTTGTGTGCCTGATGTCTTTTGATTCTGAACAAGATAAGGGTCGATTACGCTTACGGTTATCTTTCCGCCTCCGTCTTGTCCCACAATTACATCTCCATTGTTCTTTACAACAAAGTTTGGCACTCCTGACGCACTTGCCGCTATTAGGTCTCCTCCCCCCGAGTTGTCAACCAAAAGGGTAGCGTAGGAAGTATTTGCCGAAATTGAGGCCGCAGGTGTAGTTCCTGAATTTCCCCGAAGGTCAAACCCAATTAGCGGAGAAGTAGTTCCAATGCCAATTTTTCCGATTCCATTTGGATTGAAGAGTAGGTTGCCGGTGGTGTTGTAGGCAGATGAATTACCTATGGTTAGCGTTTGGCGATTTGTAGTGCCAAGAGTTCCATCTCCTGATATAAAAGTAGCATTGTTGCCGCTGTTGGCTGAAACCGAGGCAACTGGCGTTCCAGAATTTACGTTAACGAACCTAAATTTAGCAGAGGCAGTTGTTATTCCGCCAACCAGCAGATCTAATGTGTCGTTATTTGGCGAGATGGCTCCAAGGCTTGTTCTCCAATCCGAGCCCCCGCAATTACTCCAAGTGGGTGCGCCTCCCGCTGTTGATTGAAGACATTGTCCCAAAGACCCGGCGGTCGTTTGGGCAAATGTGCCGGAAGTGTTCGAGCCGTACAATATTCCTCCTGCGGTATTATAGAAACCATCGGTAAGTGTGCCATCATTTGCAATTTTAAAGCGGGTAGTGCCGGATGATGAGGCAGCAAAGATATCTCCGCCTGAGGTATTGTTGTTGACGATAAAAGCCGCTACTGCTGATTCGGTAGCAAGAACTCCAAACCTATCGTTTACCTCAACGCCACCGGAGACTAGGTTTCCCATGGTAGTGGTATTGATGATTGGCCTTTGAATGTCAATCTTTCCCAGCCCATCAGGAGAAAGTATCACATTTCCTCCTGAGCCTGAATTAGTCGTGAGGTAAAGGGTTTGCCCTTTGAGATTAAATGCTCCATTCGAAACTTGAAATGTGTGATTTGTTGCTCCGCTATCGGCAAGGGTAAGGTTGCCGGAAGAGTCTAATGCCAGTATGACATTTGCGAATGAAGTAAGGCCCGCTTGGGTCGTCGGAGGCTGGCCCTGCAAAAACTCGGCATTAGTTGCATATCCGACACTTGCAATTCTTTGCCTCGGTGTAAGCTCTGATGTGGTTCCGACAGTCACTCCAAGGTAGATTTGGGAATTATCCGTAAAAACAGTCGATGGTATTTGCGTTCCGCCTCCGAGAAGAATTGAAAATATACCATCTTGGTCCGGAACGATGTTGGTAATTGCCTCCTGCCACAATAATGCGCTGCCGGATGCCGAAGCGTCATTATAAATGGCAAACCTCAACGCTGAGGTTGAGGTTATGGGGTTATCGAGATTATCGGTAAGCCTTCCTTGAAAGGAAATTATCCTGGGCGGGGCGGTCGCCGCAGCAAAAGTAGGCAGTTGTTTTTTGGCAACCAAGTTTTGATAGAGCGCAACACCCACACCGGATGCAAATATTACAAGCAGTGCAAAGTGTACATAGTGGACAAATGAGTAATTATGATACCTTTTGTACCAATTCGGTCGGGTAAACCGGAAATGATAAATAGCACGTTTGTAGAGTGGGGTACCTAGCAGTGAGACCTTATCAGGCGCATAGAATTCTTTTGAGACGTTTCTTATTCCCAAAAGATTTCCGACTGAATTTGTATTGGAGCGAAGGGTATTTTTCGCCTCAAGAATCTTTGTCAACTTGGGTGAGAGCTTCTCGATTCCGCTGAGAGGTTTTCCGGCAATAAAGGTTGCAATTGTATTTGCCGTGCGTTCTTCCAGTGCAAGATAGGGATAGACAACGAGTTTTTGAAGCAGCCTCACCGGAGGAATTATTGAGTAGGTTTTTGGTTTTGGTGCAGCTTTAGGGAGCTCAGATAGTTCAACAGATGGGGCTTCAAGAAGATTAAGTTTTTCTTCATATAGCTTCACAGGATCAACAGTGAGCTCATTTGGTGTTACAAACCCTTTTTGCGTGGCAAAATTAAGATACTTTCTCAATGCCGATAACTTTCTGTTTACCGTTCTCGGAGCAGCATTTTGTATTTCAAGAAGTCTTTTGCGGTAGTCCTCCAATATCTCTTGAGTTATGAGGTAAAATCCACCGGTCGCGCTCAAGGGCTTTTCAAGTCCGGGTAAAATTGTCTCTTCGTACCATCGTGCAAAGCCGGCAATATCCGAGATGTAATTTTTCACGGTTATTTTTGAGGATTTTTGAAGTTGAAGGAAATCCTTAAATGATTTGAGATGCCAAAAGTCAGTAGGTTCTTCAGTAATCTCCGGTTGAATTTGAACAAAAGGATTTATCGAGATGTCTTTACTCTTTTCAAGTATTGTAAAGAACTTTCGGAGGGAAGAGAGGTGGCGTTTCATTGAGGCTGTGGAAAGCTGTGTGGAGGTATTTATGTTTCCGTTTTCAATAACACCGCCCAATGTCTTCTGGTAGAGCGACAGTATGTCCGATGAGACCCTGCTAGCTTCAAATGGAGAATGCGTTGTCTTCTCAAACCAAAGAATGAAATGTCTAACATCGGAAAGATAGTTCTTAAGGGTACTTTTTGAGGAAGTAGACTTATCTTCAAGTAGTTGTCTTTTGAATAGTTCTAAGATATCCATGGGCAGTAGTGTATTTAGCGTGAAAAGATTGGAGACAAGTTTTCATCAAGATTTTTTACGGATTTTCCATTGTAAAAAATATTACCGCAAAGGTATAGATTAAGTTCAAAATTATACCGATTATACAGTTTACACGGGTATTTCATAAAGCCTATAAACAGCTTAAAGAAATATATATCACCATGTCAAGACCACCCCATAGGCTAAGATATATATCGATACCTTATGATATAGATATTGGTCGGCCTGTTTTCACAATAAAAATGGAGATTTTCAAAGTTGAAAAAAAAGAGGAGTATTAGGTAGATTTTTGCCTCATTTAACCTCAAAAGTAGCAATTGCCAGGTGTAAGTGTCAATGAATTGGGGAAGTTTTATCTCTCCTTATTCCGGCAAAATCTGGAAGCGTGAAAAACTATAGCATGAAAACAAATAATTATAAGGATGTGTAAACATAATATAATTTCTCGGTAAAATTGGGCGAGCTATAATACTATGTGATAACAGATAGCAAATGGAGAACTAGGGTGACAATATTCATCATTTTGGAATTACCTATTAAAACAATCTAAACTACTAAAATGGATATTGAAATGACTTTATAGGATAACAAAATAGTAAATACAAAAGGATAAACTTATATAAATTGCCTGTTCGTGAAGAGTTGTAGGAGAACTATTTACTACAAGATTAAGAATTTCTCCTGTTCTATATCTTTCTTCTTATCCGATAGATAATACTAATTATTACAAAAAGAGCGATAACGAGAGGGAAGAATAAGTAAAGCGGAAATGCAAAGAAATAGGTAGCGGCTTTGAAGGTGGGTCCATTTTCTTCAAGCTGAACTGTTGCAGTGGCTTTATACCACCCAAAGAGGAATTTTTCAGGCCATATGACTTTTGGAGTAACATCCAAAAGCGTAGTAGTTTGCGCTGAAGATGTGCTTTGTGAATCATCGACCAGATATCTATCGGAGCGTGAAAGTACGTATTGTGGGAGTAATTTCACCAGTCCAACAGACTTACCGAAAGTATTTGCAATTTCAATGGTGCCGGTCGGATTTATCAGGTGCTTGCTTGCATTATGAAGTTTGAGCGTGAATTCAACAGGCCCCTTTGACTTAAATGATGGAGTTGAAAACTGACTGATTCCACCGGAAGCCACATCTTTAGGTCCGATTGATAACAACAAGTTGCTCGCAATTCCTGTTGGGATGCTCGTGACGTTGCTTTCCGTACCTTTTTGACCCTGGGAAATAAAGACAATTGAGTAGTAAAAATCACCCGGGGGATCACCTTTTGTAAGATTAATATTAAGCTCTATTTCTTTCGATTCGAGGGCTTGCAGAGTAACCGTATCCGTTTTTTTCCCATCAATCAAAAATTGGATTCTATCTTTGTAGTATGGGTAAAAGCCTTTGCTTATTTCATCCGGAAGAAGCACAACCTCCCCTGAAGAATTGTTAGTTCTGAAAGGAATGAGTTCTATTCTAAGAGCGACATCCTCACTGTTGTTATTTTGTATGACGATGGGTAAGGATGGGGAAGAGGGCGGAGTTGATTGCACCTCAATCACAGGTGGGTATATGCTTATGGATTGTCCCTGCGCAAAGGCACGGGAAGCATAAAATAAAATCGCACATATTGCCAATATGGAGGACCTTGCTCTCATACACTAATACTATCCCAGATATCACAAAAATGAAAGGCAACGGTAGTCGATTGATGTTAAGATATCGCTAACAAGTTCTCTTTTTAATGTATAAAGAAATAGTAAGTTTTCATAGAATAATATAGAATGCGGTAATAATAAATAAGCTCAAATTTTAAGTATTTTTCTAGTAATGCGGCAATTGAGGTAAGACATCAAGAGTTGCAAATTTGAACCAAAAAGAAAAATGCTGTGAAAACCACTATATATATCAATCTATATCATTTAAATTTACTTGCAAAGCGATTGCATTTTGGCAAAGTTTAGTTGACAGTGATTGAAGCTGGAAATAGGGGTTTAGATTGATATAATAAGCAGAGTTGAAAAATACCCATTTTTTGGCTTCCGACCGAACCACTAGCATCTATGTATTTATTTCCTATAGTTATTTTGGTTTCACAAGCGTTATAGAATTTAGTGTTATCAAATAACAGGTATTTTCACACCTTAATAAGTTGGAAAGATATAAATTAAAAATACCGCTGTCAATTGTATAACGAGAAGCATAATATTTATGCGTGAAAAGTAATTTAAAATGTTTTACGTTTGGAAGAGTCGTTTCATGAGGCTATTGCGGAGATATTTTTTCTTAATGCGGTTATAGAAATTGAGAGAAATACTTCAGCAAGTCTTTCTTTTGATGCTTTTCACGAATGGTAGTTCCAAACATTGAGCCTGACGTTAGGAAGCATACTAGAACTAAGTATTTTTAGATTGAAGGGACTGCAATGTAAGTAATCGCGTTCTCATAAAGGCCGGCGGCTTGGCTTGTCGAGACATTTACCTTATAAGTAACTTGGGACTGAATGTTTCTTCCTCTATTGACCCCGCGCATTACGGGGAAAGCAAGCTCGGCCGATTCACTGGAAGGGAATTGACGGTAATCGTTTGCCCCTGAAAAGCCTGACTGACAATCTGCCCCGGAAACATTGTCGCAGCGGTAGCCAAATCCAAAAGTGGTAAGATTTGTCCATGTTCCTGACGTTGCTTCATTGCAGGTTCCGGAGTCACAAGTCGTATCCGGAATTGAGAAGCCCGAAGGATTGACCCTCAAAGGGTGGTTTTCCCTCACAAGAACGGTATATCCATAGGCAGAGCCATTGGAAACGGTAAGATTATTGGTGCGGGTAACCGGCGCCCCGGGCGTAATGGGACCAAAATCGATAAAGAGGGAAGAGATGGCAAATGAGAAGGGTATGCGGCTCAGGATATATTGAAAGCCGGCTCGAACTTTATAGTTAGAGCCCGAATAAAGCCCCGGTGCAGTTTGGCCTCCGGTTATGCCTAATTTATACTGAGAATTAGACGGTTTGCCTGCGAAAGAATTAAGGTTGGGGAATTTGATGATGTACGAGCCGTTTGACATGCTTGTTTGTGCATTGGCTTCCAGAGAATAGAAAAGCAAAAACAAAACAAGATTTATACCAATAAAAAAGCTTGAGCCAAGTGGGGAAAACAATTTTTTTGATATCACTTTCATGGGTGTTATTCCTCCTTTAGATCTGTTTGAAGGGATTGAGCTTCTTCTATGATCTCGTCAATAGCTTCTTCTTCATCGGGGGTTTTTGCTTTATCTTCTTCCTTTAGAATTGCAGCTTCCTGAATTATTTCATCTGTTTTTGTTTGAATTTTCCGTGTCAACAATTGCCTCCGTTCAAATTCCTTTGCTACAAAAAAGGCAATCGGAGCTATTAGCAAAAGAGATCCTAATTTGATAAATACGTCTGTAGTAAGAGAATTTGAGGCTTGTGGAATAAAATAGAGAATTGTAGATAATGCAAAAACCCAAATACTTATTGGTTCGTTCATAAAGGCAAGAAGAAATAAAACGAAGTACAGAAAGAAAAAGAGAGGGGACAACAATCCGTTAGTGAGTGCGATAATTAGCAATATAATTGTTATTATGCCAAAAAGTTCTAGGGGGCTTGATGAAAATAACCCTGAGGCTGATTTCGACCTTTTTTTCATACTTATATATATCGCAAAGAAGATAATGAGAAGTGCTAGCAAATAACTTAAATAATTGCTAAAGCCTGCTTGAACTGCAAAGAATACAAATCCGACGCTTAAAATAATTGATACGCTTTCAATTAGTTGACGAGATTTCATAGTTTTATGGTAGCAGATATGGGTATTGAATTCTAGTTAGAGAGGGCGGCCCGGAGAACCGGGCCGCCAGGGATGCCCCGAACAGAGTCGGGGCGGCGCAGGTTAATTGTCCTTGATACCGTGTTCCTTGAGGTATTCCACGGCGTCTTGGACGGTCTTGATCTTCTCGGCGTCGGCATCGCTGATCTCCATCTCTTCGCCGCTGTCGGCGAAAGCTTCCTCCAGCGACTGGATAAGCTCGACGAGGTCGAGAGAGTCGGCATTCAGGTCGTCGACGAAGGAGGCCTCAGGTGTGACCTCATTTTCCTCGACGTCAAGCTGCTCGACGACGATTGCACGCACGCGCTCAAAGACTGTTGCCATAGGTTTGCTCCTGTACCGGGAAATCAGGTGGGGCGAGCATGCTCGCCGTAGGACAGATCACCACCGGAGTGGATAATCAGGTGCTTAGGCTGCTAGGCCCGGGAACCAGAGCGCAATCTCGCGCTCCGCCGATTCAACGGAGTCACTCGCGTGTACTGCGTTGGCCGGCATTTTTCTCCCTCCAAAGTCGTACCGGATGTCTCCGGCTTTGGCTTTCGTGGGGTCGGTGGGGCCGTGCAGCTCCCGTACGCGTTCGATGGCGTTGTAGCCGACGATAACGATAGCGAAGACTTCACCCGAGAGCATGAATTCGACAGTTCCCTCGTAAAAGGATTTGCCGACATGGTCTTGGTAGTGTTCTTCGATGAGTTTGCGGTTGGGCGTTACCGTCTTGTGCGAACAGACCGTAAGGCCAGCCCGTCGGTACCGCTCTTCGATTTCATGAGCGTTCTCGTAGGCGTCGGGTTTGACGAGGACGAGGGTCCGCTCGTTGTTGGATGTCACGTGCGTGCTCCTTCAGATGGTTTGGCGCTGGAAGTTCTTGCCGTTTATGAGGCCGTTGATTCCTGCAACCTCCTCTTGAGGAGTTGGCTTGGTCCGGAGTGTCTCTTTTTGGCTGAGTCCTGTGTAAGCCGGACACCCGGGACAACTTCTGCAATGACTTCACGGAGGAAGCGGTAGAGTTGTCTGTTGCTTCCCTCGAAGAAGGCTGCAAGCAGGACTCTTTGTGCCTCAACCGTGCCGCTAAATCCCCTCACCCATACCGGCCGGTTTTCATCCCCGTGGGGGTAACCGTCCTTGTAGGTGAAAGGGAAGTAGGCGACTTCTTCAAACTGCGCGAAGATGAGTTCGAGCAAGTTCTCCGGGTGGAGTTGCTGAACGGGCGTGACACAAACCATGTGCCAGCCCAGGTCGCGCGCCTCACGGGCGCAGAATGGGGTAATACTGGTCATGGGTTCCTCCTGTCACACCTTGTGTTCTTGTGCTTCCTGAGATTCAAGATACGACCGTACCCGTTTCTTGAATTCGCGGATGCCACTGATTGCATCATCTAACTCGTCACTGAGAGCCTCGAGTTTTATCTGTTCGGCTTCGGTGAGGGGTTCTGTCGTGCTTCGGCCTCCAAAGAGATCCTTATAGAGTCCGTATCCCATCATCATTTTGCCGTCCATGACGGTTCCTGCCCTCATGACGTCGAAGAGGAGCGGATGGGCTTGCTGCACCTTGTGATGCCGTTTCGTCATTGCCGTATCCTTTCTAAACCTGCGTTTTCAATGTGCTGCTCTCGCAGCCGAGAAACGCAAGCTATGTGCGAATTGGCCGCGTGAGCGACAGGGCCAATTGTACCATACTGGCCATGGTATATAATTTGAGGCAAAAGTTTGATACAATTCTTATATATATGAAAACTGATGAACTGCGGTACGAACCTTCCAATATTGAGGCTAAATGGCAGCAAAAATGGGAGAATGACAACACTTTTTCTCCTGATATAAAAGCATCCAAAAATCCGTATTTCAACCTCATGATGTTCCCTTATCCATCAGCAGAAGGACTTCATGTTGGGAATATGTATGCATTCACTGGAGCTGATGTATATGCACGGTATAATCGGATGCTTGGTAAGGATGTTTTGGAGCCGATTGGCCTGGACGGATTTGGTATTCACTCGGAAAATTATGCCCTAAAAGTCGGGCGTCATCCCAAAGAACAAGCTCAAATAGCAGAGAAAAACTTCTACCGCCAGCTTCGTGCTATCGGAAATTCATTCGATTGGAACCGGACAGTTGAGACATACAATCCTGACTATTACAAATGGACTCAATGGCTTTTTATACAGCTTTTCAAAGACGGTCTTGCATACCGTGACACAGCGCTTGTTAATTGGTGCCCTAAAGATATGACCGTTCTTTCTGACGAGCAGGTTATCGACGGCCTTTGCGAGAGGTGCGGAACAAAGGTTGAAAAGAAGAATTTGGAGCAGTGGTTTTTCCGAATTACAAAATATGCTGACCGATTGCTTCAAAATATTGAAGGGCTCAAATGGACTGAGAAAGTCAAAATTGCGCAAAGGAACTGGATAGGGAAAAGTGAGGGTGCAGAGGTTGCGTTTGAAATCTATCAACAGGCCAATTATGTTTTGCTGCACGGTTTTACGGGCTCAGTTGAAGCTAATTTTTTCCCTTGGCTGAAGCAGCAGCTTGAGAAAAATGGAAAAAAGGTATGGGCTGAGAACCTGCCGGACACATCAAACCCCTCGATAGATAAGCAGGTTGAATTTGTGCTTAAAAACGTAGAATTTAATGAGAATACTGTTCTATTGGGGCATAGTTTGGGCTCCGTTGTTGCACTTAAAGTTCTTGAACGATTAAAAACTCCAATAAAAAAACTCGTCTTGGCCGCAGGATTTGCCGAGCCCGGATTTTTGGACCATGAGCGGGTTTTTGAACCTCAAATAAAAACAGACAGGTTTGATTTTCAGCTCATAAAAAAGAATGCAGGAGACATCGTCCTTTTACGCGCAAAAAACGATACGGCAGTCCCTCAAGAACGTTCCGAATTTATAAAAAGCAAAATCGGTGGTAGGATAGTTGATTTTCAGGCTAATGACGATCACATTACAGGAGACATTGAGCCCGAGGTTCTTAAAGCTCTTGTCGATTCAATTTCCGTTTTTACTACGCGGCCCGATACTCTTTATGGTGCGACATTCATGGTTTTGGCTCCGGAACATGAGCTGATAGGAAAAATAGCCGATGGAAGTTTGATAACCGAAGAAAAGGTAAGAAATGAAGTCAGTAGTTACGTTGCGGCGTCTAAAAACAAGACCGAGATTGAGAGAACAGGTGAGGGGAAAGAGAAGACCGGTGTCTTTTCAGGGCTTTATGCGATAAATCCGATAAATGGTGAAAAAATTCCGGTGTGGGTTGCCGATTATGTCCTTTCAGGCTATGGAACGGGTGCAATTATGGCTGTTCCTGCTCACGACTCACGGGATTTTGAATTCGCCAAAAAATACAATTTGCCGATAGTTGAGGTGATTCAATCAGAGGAAGAAGTTCGTGGTCCTGAACCCTATGAAGGACCCGGAATCTTAATTAATTCGGGAGAGTGGAACGGTTTTGAGGTTCCCAGGGATATGGGAAAGGTTCTGGCTTCACTTGAACAAAAAGGGTTGGGGAAGCGCAGGGCAAATTATCACCTGCGGGATTGGCTTATATCGCGACAAAGATATTGGGGGCCGCCAATACCCATGATTTATTGCTCAACTTGCGACAAAAATGGCAAATTTGAGGTTGAGGAAATGAATGGTTGGTTTTCGGTTCCTGAAGCTGATTTGCCGGTATTACTGCCTGATGTTGAGGATTGGAAGCCGATGGGAACCGGAAAGTCGCCGCTTGCCAACCACCCCGAATTCTATAAGACAAAATGCCCTAATTGTGGGGGTGAGGCAACTCGCGAGACAGATGTTAGTGACACTTTTCTTGATAGTAGTTGGTATTTCTTGAGATACCCTAATACTGATGTAGAAAATGAAGCGTTTGATAGAGAAACGACCAAGAAATGGTTGCCGGTCGACCAGTATATTGGCGGAGCGGAGCACAGTGTGCTACACCTTTTATATTCGCGTTTTGTCACGATGGTATTGTGTGATTTGAAATTCATCGATTTTGACGAACCATTCAGTAACTTCTTCGCACATGGTCTTATTATAAAAGACGGTGCAAAAATGAGTAAAAGTAAGGGAAATGTGGTCGTTCCAGATGAATATATATCAAAGTATGGCGCTGATACATTGAGGACGTATTTGATGTTTTTAGGACCATATAGTGATGGTGGAGACTTTAGAGATTCGGGAATTGAGGGTATGGGTAGGTTTATCCGAAAAGTATGGAAGCTTTTGTCAGAAAGAGTAGGAGAGAATGAAGAGTTAAGTCAAGAAAGAATTCGTTTGATGCACAAAACAATACAAGGAGTGGGACGGGATATTGAAGAATTCGGATACAACACCGCAATTGCTAAGCTTATGGAGTGGTATAACGCGCTTAATAAAGAGAAAATGATTTCTAAAATTGAAGCTGAAGTCTTTTTAAAGCTCATCGCCCCATTTGCTCCCCATATGGCTGAGGAGCTGTGGCATATGATGGGCAATACAGGTTCAGTCCATAGGGAAAAATGGCCGGAGTATGAGAAAGAAAAACTATTAAGCGAAAAAACCCTAATAGTTGTTCAGGTGAACGGCAAGAAAAGGGGCGAATTTGAGCTTGACACTGACAAGATTTCAGATAGCCGTGTAGCAGAGACCAAGGCAAAAGAAGTGGTTTCAAAACACCTCGAAGGACAAACAATTAAAAAAATCATCTACATTAACGGTAAAATAGTCAACATTGTTATTTAGTATCCCCTTGAAAGCATCGTAAACCTTTCCTAAGATGAGGTATGGAGGAAATTGAGAAAGTTCCCCTGAAAGAGAAAGTGATGGCGTTCGTTCAAAAAAATCCGCTTTTTGCCGGGCTTATTTTTGTCGGAGTAATTCTTCTTATCATTGGTGTTATTCAGTATTTAGGTTCAAAAAGTACCAAAGATGAAGCTGTTTTTATTCCTGCAAGTTCGAAAGGTGCAGTGGAAGGGATAGTTGCTCCGTCAAAAGAAGTCTCCATTGATATTGAAGGGGGAGTTCAAAAGCCGGGGGTTTATAAATTACAAGAAGGATCGAGAGTTCAGGATGCGCTCATTGTGTCTGGGGGATTGAGTTCATCGGCTGACAGGGAATACATTGCAAAACACTTCAATCTGGCCCAAAAACTTACCGACGGAGTCAAAATTTACATACCTCAAAAGGGCGAACAAACAGAGGCTGTTGTATCAGTAGAACAAAATTTGAACTCAAACGAAGTTTCACGCTCCACACTCGGCGACAATTCCGGTCTTATCAATATCAATTCTGCAACCCTTGATAAGCTGGATACACTTCCAAAAGTAGGACCGGTTACAGCACAAAAAATTGTTTCTGGCAGGCCATATGCATCAAAAGATGAACTTGTCTCAAAGAAAATATTGACACAAAAGGCGTACGATGGGCTCAAGGACAAGATAACAACGGAATAGAGTGATTTTTCACACAGATAAGATAATAGTACAGTAGTAGAAAGGTTTTAATTCGACATCACGCGTATTGCAAGTGACGTGCGGTGTGCGTTTATACAAGTTCAAAGTTAGTCCCGTTCGCACTATACGAATGCCTCCTGTAAAGGAAAGAGTATTACAGGAGCCTAGCAAGTCGGCATTCGAATCACTGTGCAAACGGTGATGTCTCATGTGAAACAGCAAAAATAACTACTTAATTATGAAGCACTTATTCATATTTATTCTCCTTTTACTACTTTTAACCCGGGAGTTTTTCTATTTCAATGAGAGACAAATATATAAAGAAAATGATCCTTTCAAAATAACCTATAGCATCACTCATGAACCGAAGAAGAGTACCTATTCGCAGTACTTTTTTGTCGACGGATTAATGGTAACAACTGCGTTATATCCGTCCTATCATTTTGGAGAGACAATTATTATTGACGGAAAGGTTACAAAAAAACGAACAAAGAACGGTGATATTTTAGCCGTCGAAAATCCGGCAATTTCAAAAATTGAGAAGACAAGCGCAATAATGTCTGTCGTCAAATTCGTAAGGGAAAAGGCAAATAAATCGGCGCAAAGAACACTTCCGCAACGGGAGGCAGGACTTCTTTTGGGAGTAGTATTGGGGGTAAGGGATAAGATTGACAATGAGTACTACAGAATGCTTAAAAACGCCGGCGTCCTTCATGTAATTGCAGCCTCAGGGCAAAACGTGAGCATTGTAGCGGTACTTCTTCTGGTCATATTTTTGAGGCTTGTGAAAAGAAAGGAAGCCCTACTTTTCACAAGCTTAGGTGTGCTTATATATGCGACTTTAACCGGTTTTGATCCGCCAATTGTGAGGGCATCGGTTATGGCAATTCTTGCGTATGTCGCTTTGTTTTTTGGCCGTCAGTCAAGTAGTCTTTATGCGTTATTTTTGACTGCCTGGGCGATGCTTTTTTACCAACCACAGGAATTGATGGATGTATCTTTTCAATTGTCCTTTCTATCAACTTTTGGGATATTGTCCATAAAGCCAATTTTGGATAGAGTAGTCGGCTGGAAAATTCTTGGTGTAGTAAAAGATGACATCACGACGACACTTTCAGCTCAAATTGCCACATTTCCCATTATGATAACTGTCTTTGGAGCATATTCTTTGTTTTCCTTTCCCATTAATATAATGGTTCTATGGACCGTGCCGCTTATCATGATTTTTGGTGGAATAGGTACTGTCCTTTCAATATTCGCGCCACTTTTGGCCATTCCCTTTCTTTTGGTTTGTTATCCCTTTTTGGCTTACTTTACCGGTATAATAGTATTCTTCTCCCGCTTTAATAGCCAGTTAACTTTAGAAAACCTCCCATTTTCTATACTTGCGGGGTATTATTTGATATTGTTTGCTCTAGTTATCCGGCTTGGTAAGAACCAAGCAAGAAAAAAATGAGGCGAATTTTACAGTTTTTACTGTTATCATGTGCCGTTTTAGCACTTTTTAGTGTTTATCACTTAATACTTTATTCTGATAATAATTTTCATCTGATTTTTTGCAATGTGGGGCAGGGGGATGGGATTTTAATACGCACGCCAAAGGGAATTGACGTCGTTGTTGATGGCGGTCCCAAAGAAAATTCCATGACAGATTGCATAAGTCGCCACCTTCCTTTTTGGGACAGAAAAATAGAGGCGGTTTTTATGACACATCCAGATAGCGACCATTTGACCGGTCTTATTGGTGTCGTTCAGTCCTATAATGTATCTTTTTTCGGAACATCAAAAGCCCCAAAAAGCACCGGGGTTTATGAAGAGTTGATGACATTATTGAAGGAGGAAAAAATACCGGTACATTACGTCTTTAAGGGAGATGTCCTTAAAACTCCTGACGGAATTAGCATCGATACATTTTGGCCAACTCAGGAATTTCTCAATCAAAAGAGCAGTGATACTAATGATTATTCTCTGGTGCAGTTAGTTCGGTATGGCAAATTTAGTGCTCTTCTTGATGGAGACATACCTTCAACATATTTGAACTCAATTATGCCACTGATGGATAAGCTGGATATCTTTAAACCTCCTCATCACGGTTCGAAAACCGGAGTAGATGAATTTACATTTCAGCATCTGGTGCCAAGGTTTGCAGTTTTATCATATGGGTATCACAACCGCTACCACCATCCGGCACCTGAAGTTTTGAGGCTATTAAAAAAGTATGATATACCGGTAAGAAATACTCTTAAGGCTGACGTGGAAATAGTTTCAGACGGAGCAAGGTGGTGGGTAAAGTAAAGCTAGCTGGAGTTCATATTGTGCTCTGCAGCTTCTCGCATTTCTGCCTCAACAATTTTCTCTGCTGCAAAACGGATACCGTCCATGTCATCAGGTACTTTAAGCTCAGCGTTTATTTTTCGATTCAATTCTCGAATTCCCGGTTGAAGTTTTAAGGCTTCATCAACCAAATCTTGCCTGTCTTCCCATATCATCCCCAGACCGCTTCGCTGAAGTGCTTGCAGATTGAAATGCATTTCAGGGTTATCGAAAAATAGATGAGGCATAGCGATAAACGGTTTTTCTGCAACTTGGCTTAACCATCCGATTCCCCAACCAATTCTCCCCATTACGGCACCAATTCGCTTGTCAAAAACCACATTAGGATGGGAAGGTTTACCAAAGTCCAGCTTAAGCCAAGGAGGAAACACTATTTCGTGTCCATGTTGTTCGACTTGTTTTGCCTGATCTTCTACGACTTCACGTCCGATTTCACTCCCCGAAACCATAATATATACCGCATTACCATTAGTGAGTTCAATTTCAGGAGGAGTTTGCCTCTTTTTTAGTGGAGGAGTAAGTATTTTTCCTGTAGCATCGTAGTTTTCTTGACCACAAAGTGTATGAACGTAGGGGATTTGAGTGGTTCTGTAAGTTGCTTCAAAATCTTTTGCTAATCGAATTACCTTCTCTAATGTTGAGTGGTTGAAGTGACGGCTAATTTCAGGGTCGGTAAGAGTTCTTTCCATCATTTCTGAAAGAAGTACTGGAAAAACAAAATGGGTTTTTCTCTCGCCAGGTAGGGATGCTGTTATATTCGCACCTGCGTTGATTTCAAGACGTTTCCCTTCGGGCGTAAATTCTTTTAGGCTACCCGCAAGCGAAGTGGCAGTAAATTGCCGTGAGAGATAGTCGAGGGCCTCCTCATATACCTGTGGTTGATGCGCAGCAACTTCTCTCATATGAGCTTGATAGCCGGCACGGCTGAATTCTGTTTTCTTCAGAATATCCCCCAGACCGTCGGATAAGTAAATAGTGTCGGCAAGGGTAGGGAAGTCTTCAAGGAGAATCTGTCTGGTTCTGTCACCGTAAATGCTTGGTAATACAATAGAGGCGCCCGGCAGTTTATTTTCGGCCAATATTTGATTTATCTCAGCACCAATAGCAGCCGTCATAATTTGAGGCTCGTTTCCATGAATTGCGATTATGCCGAGCATATATGCCTCTTCGGCTTTGTCGGACGGAAAAACTTTGGCAAGAAGACGGCGGTCGAATTCAGACCTGTCATGTCCTGCGGACTCTATAGTGGATACAGCACGTCGTACTCCAAGCTCATTTTGCCCAATAGAAGATTCAGTCATACAAGCATTTTATCAGCTACAGCCTCAAATTGCAAGCTTATAGTATTGATATGAAACTGAGTCTTTGTAGCGTAGTGGGGCTTGATTTTTCACCAGATACTTGATAGCCTGAAAGCATGGCGAAGAAAATACTTCTCGTGGATGACGAGCAAGATACGGCGACTGTCTTTGAAACAGTCTTAAAACAAGGTGGTTTTGAGGTAACGATAGCCAACAATGGCACATCGGCAGTTTCCATCTCAAAAACCGGAAATTTTGACCTCATACTTATGGATCAGATGATGCCTGACATGAGCGGAACGGATGCTCTAAAGGCCATAAAAGACGACCCGGCAACCGCAAAAGTGCCCGTTGCAATGCTCACAAATTTTTCTCACGACGAGCTTGTCAAAGAGTCGTTGAATAGGGGAGCCATTGATTACATTTTGAAATATCAGATTTCACATGAAGATCTTTTGAAAAAAGTCAAGGGAATACTTGGGGTTTAAGTTCAAATTTGCTGCCCATATGCAACCTACAACAGAAACAGACTATAAGAAACTCTTCTCTGAGCTTATTAAAAAGCAGATGCTCGTTTTGGGTCCCGATATCACTCTTGCTAAGGTAAAAAATGTCATCGGACTTACGGTTGACGTGAATGGCGACGTCATCAAACTTGAAGGGGACCCACAGCAAATGTTGCAGGGGCTTATAAACCAGTTCGTTGAACTTTCAGGGATGATTGTCAAAAAGACAATGGAGTCAATCCTGACAAGCTATCCTGGAATGATGGCTATGGCTACCTCGGGTGCTTTTGCCGGTGGGATGCAAGTTGCAACAAGCACTGCTTCCGCCCCAACCGTCCAAAGCTCAAGTTCGACTACTCCCCAAGCATCTACTGTTATCGGCAGTGCGCCTCAGCCAAGTCCTGAAAAAAGTGCTGTTACATCTTCACCCACCACCGAGCCGCCGCCTCTAGCATCGATGCATTTTGACGGATTAGCTCCCAAACCGGAGCGCGAAGAAAATAAACCGGCTTCGGAACCACAACCGTTTTCTTCAGAGGAAATGCAGGACTTGAATAAAGCTCTAGAGGAGCTTGCGAATACACCTTTGTCATCCGAGAATCAATCGACAGCTCAACCTCAACCTGCGCAGTAGATTGAAATTTGTGATAGTTTTTGGATATTATTGATATATGCAATTTAGCAGCGTTCAGTTTTTGACGATTGTTGTTAACGGAATTTCGTTTATAGCGGCTTTTGCTGCTATTGCGGCGGCGGTCATCATGTATCAGGTGACGAAGAAATTCGGCTCGGGGATTCTTGCGCACGGTTTTAAAACAATCGGGACCGGAGTGCTATTCTTGGCACTTGGGATTATCGTTGATGCGCTCAACTCATACCTTCAAATCAGCTACAGCAGCGTGTATTCGGTAGGCGTATTTCTGATAAAAGGAGCCTGTTTTGTCATAGGGATGTATATTATCGTCATCGGGAGCAAGAGAACCATCGATAAGCTGGAAAATTTGACTAAGTAATTCCAGCTTTTTCCGCTTACGCTTCAATAAGCTCGAGAACTTGACTAAATGATTTAGCCCCATAGTTTTGTTTTTTAGTTCAAATCTGTTATAATCCTCCAATCGTTAGGACAGCGTAAAAAGCGCATCAGCTGCGCTTGGAGTGCTGTCCCGACAGCGCTTTGAGCAAAGCTTGAAGTGCTACGCACTTTAACATTCGCAGGCAAGAAAGGAGGAAAGGCTCTGTGAAAGCTCCCAACGTTATCAAGACGCCCGAGGCTGAGGAAATCCAAAACAAGGTTTCCGAATGCTTCGGGGTATACTTTACCGTTCGGGAAGCGGTAATCCTTGCCAGGCTGTTCACGCAGTGTGGCAAGACCGTTAGCAGTAACCACCTCCTTCAAAAGGGAGGCGGCAAGCTAAAGCCACAAACCCTTCGCGCTCACATCAAGAACATCCGTAGAAAGCTTGCCGGTAACGGCGGCAACTACAGTTTGAAGTGCGAGCGCACGGTAGGATACCGCCTGGTAAAAACAGGTAAGAAAGGCGCCCTCACCGAGGGCCCAAGCACGTCCGGAACAGCCGGATAGAGGAGGTTTGTAATGTCAGACCAAGCGGATTCTTCCCCCGACACCTTCGATAAGATCACCGAGGAGGGGAGAAGGGTCCTTGACAACGCCCAGGAAGAAGCTCATGGCTTCAACCACAGTTACATTGGTACGGAGCACATCCTCCTCGGACTCGTCCGGGAGAAGGATGCCGTCAGCGCGAGAGTTCTCGCGAGATTCGGAATCGAGCTTCAGAAGGTCCGTTCGGCCACCGAATTCATCATCGGCCGCGGCGACCGCACCATTTTCGGCGAAATCGGCTACACTCCGAGAGCAAAGAAGGTCATCGAACTTGCTCTCGACGAAATGCGCCGGATGGGCAACGAGAGCATCAGTAGCGAGCACATCCTCCTCGGACTCGTCCGGGAAGGGGAAGGCATCGCCGCAGGGGTTCTTGAGAGCATGGGGGTGAACCTCGACAGTCTCAGGAGAACAACACTTGCCGAACTCAACCCCGACAACAGTGCCGGGAGTGAAGTGGTCGATATCAAGGTCGAGGAAGTCATGGGGGTCATCCCTCACCGGTACCCGATGCTGCTTATCGACCGCGTCATTAAGGTCGAGAACGGCAGGGCAGCGACCGCAATCAAGAACGTCACAGCCAATGAGTGGTACTTCGAGGGACACTTCCCGGACCGTAAGGTCATGCCGGGAGTGCTCATCGTCGAAGCCCTCGCCCAGACCGCGGCATTCGCGATGCTGCGCGGTGCGGAGGTGGCCGGTAAGTCGCCGCTCTTCGGGAGCATCGAAGACATGCGCTTCCGCCGCCCCGTCGTTCCAGGTGACCAGCTCGTTCTCGAGTTCGCGCTCGAGGGGAGCATCCGGCGCAACATGGGCAAGGGCAAGGTTAAGGCGACCGTCGGCGGCAAGATTGCCGCCATGGGAACCATTTCCTTTGCTCTCATCGACCTATCGGCCGGTACGGCAGACGCCTAGTCCGGCAAGGAGTAGCCAGTGGCCATCCTTTGCAAGGTCTTTGGACATTCTCCTGAGAAGAGGGTTGTTCAAAGCATCATCTTCGAGGCGGAGACACCCGAAGAAGAAGCCGAAGCTGGCGAGAGGAAGTTCTGCACCCGGTGCAAAACCCCCTACAAGCCGTAGCCTGCGAATCCGCGCCGTCCGTCTTCCCACAGGGGAAGGCGGGCGGCGCACCACACACATTCATAATTCTTGATTCTTTCTTTGCAATTCTCCATACTGAAAGTATGTTCTGGGAAAGTTTTTTTATGTTCGGTTTTTTGATAGCGTTACTCGCTGCAGTCTATTTCTTTTTCGAACTCAAAAATACACGAGCTAAGTATCACCAAGAAAAGAGGGATAATGCGCGCGAATTATTCGAGCTTACAATTTTGAGCGAACTGTCAGAAAAAATTGGATATTCACTGTCCTCGCGCAACATAGCAGCAACTATTGCTGTCACCGTCGAAAAACTTTTTCAGGTTACTTCAGTGTCATACGCCATCATTGAGAGCGATCACGTTGAACTTGTTACGACAACGCACGAAAATGTAGGACCTCATTATATTTCAGGAGTTAAGGAATTCGTCCTGCAGGGCGTATATGGGATAGATGAAAATTTGAAAAAATTGCCCGTAATCGAAAAAGCGGCAGGAGCACATATTGACCCGCAAGCTGAGTTATTAGTTGATACTTTGATACAGAATGATGCAATGCCTCTCAGTTATTTTAATATTCCTTTGGTTCTTAACAACCGGTTTACCGGAATTATCAGTATCACCTCAAAAAACCCGAAAGCGTATCAGGAAGAAGATATGAGCATGATGTATAAAATCGTCAATAAAGCTCAACTTGCAATCGGCCGCCTCGAATACGTCATTGAAACTGAAAAAGGCAAAGTCGAGTCATTGGTTAAAAGTCTTACTTCCGGCGAAATATTTTTTACTCTGGAGAACGGCAGCCTCAACTTGGCGACCATCAACCACGCGGCGCTGCGGTTTCTCAAGTTGACGGGAGAAAATCCCGAGCTTGTGAGAGTGCTTTCAAGCTTTAACTTAAAGCCAAATCTGATAAGTGAAATGAAGGGGGTTATTCTGGAGAAAAAGAGTACGATATACCGTGATATTGATATCCATGGTCTGAAATTCAACGTGTATGTTACTCCTGTGTTTTCGTATAAAAGCGACCGGATTATCGGAGTGGCTTTGACGATGCAGGATGTGACACGTGAGGCAGAGGTGAGAAAAATGAGGGAAGCCTTCACCAATATGATGATTCATGAGTTGCGCGCCCCGCTTACTGCAATAAAGGGCGCTGCCGACTTGCTTATGGAAAAAGAAACACATGAGGAGGATAAAGTGAAGATGCGTCTTATTATAAAGAATGCCTCAGAAAGGCTCTTGGAGGACATCGATGACATGCTGGACAGTGCTAAAATTGAGGCCGGAAAATTGCAAATCCAAAAAAGCGATGCAAGTATCAATGAAGTAATTGGAAAAGCAACTGAAGAACTGTCCTACGCCGCTTCCAGTAGGGCTATTTTGCTAGAAAATCATTTGGATGACAAGATACCTAATTTTGCATTCGACCCCATTAGAATAGGCCAAGTAGTCGTGAATTTGCTATCAAATGCTATTAAATTCTCAGAGGAGCATACGATAGTTGAAATATATTCACGTTTGAATGGAGATTGGGTTGAAATTGAAGTTAAAGACCATGGAAGTGGAATCGAAAAAGACAAAATTGACAGTCTATTCAGACCATTTATACAAGCTAATTATCATAATAGGACAAAAGGGACCGGGTTAGGGCTTTATATTTCAAAGGCAATAGTTGGTGAGCACGACGGTAAAATTTGGCTCAATTCCAATGTTGGCGAAGGCACGTCGGTTATTTTTTCTCTTCCTCTTCATCCTGAAGAACATCTTCTGCAAAAAGCACAAGCAACCTTAGCAAATTAAATATTCTTTTTAAGATTAAATCTTTCCTCCATAAGTTCTGTAATTTGAGCTTGAAATGACTCAATGTCTCCGTCATTTACAATAGTTGCGAGAGAAAATCTTCTGATAGGCTCAACCCAGTCTATCTCCATTTTATCGGTTTCATAGAAATCGGCTTCAGTCATATCTCCCGGCCTTCCACGCTCAAAAAGTCTCTGTTTTCTGGTTTCCTGATTTGCTTCAATCCATATGATTAAGCTGTTTGGTAATTGAGATATGGCATACCCTTCTTGCGGCCACCTAAATCCATCAAGAACAATTCCCTGAAGTGAAGGATTTTGAGCAAAATCATACATTGTTCTCTTAACTGCATTTCGAAGGAGAGCAAGAGGACCAAAAACATCAATCATCCTCAATCCGGTTTCTTTAAGTAGTTCTCGAGGGTAGGGTGGTTCGATACCATGCATAAATTGCGCATGGTTGCGTATTCCCAGAGAAAAGGTTGCTTGAGCAAATCCATAATTTGAACTCAAGAATTCAGCGGCAGTACCCTTTCCTGACGATGGCGGGCCTGCAAAACCGATTTTTGGCAGCGCGTCAAATGCCTCCATATCTATGACTTCACTAAGTGGAATTATGTGTCTTTCGGCATTATTCATGATGCTATTATACCAGCATCAAAATGCGGGGGTTGCAACGTATGTTACAACAGTCGAGTATTGTCCTGGTGGTACCCCTGCATCAGCACCTGCTGCGTAAGAAACTGAGGTAAGTCCATTTCCGGCAACCAGCGAGTTTCCAATCGGCCCAGTTGTATCCGATGCCATAAGGATTTGCGATGAAGTTGTCGGCCATCCATATTTACAGATATTCCCCGTAGAACCACTGATATAACTGTTGCATGCAGTATTCGAAGCGGTTGTGTTCCAAAATGTTGTCCCGATATCCGAGTTGTAGGTATCAAGTCCGCAGGCATGGAAGCCAAAGAAATTCGCTCCACTTGCGGGAAATGCTTGTGGAAGAATTGCGTCCGAAAGGAAGTAGCCGGTTGATGGGTTCCTTAAATGCCCTGAAGACGTAGCGGTGAGTGCATATCCATTGGCAGCATTTGTCGAAACCGTGATGAGTTGTGCTGCGATATTTCCTACTTTTGTATCAGTGGCTGTTGGAGAATTGGAAAGTGTACCAAGATTCACCTCTGTTGCAGTCGCATTTATCCCGGTATTTGTGGTTTCGGTCTGAAGACAACCGGTTGCATTCCCGTTATTGACCGCAGTTGCATTATTCACGCCCGATATTGTAAAGGTAAGAGACGGATCGATATTCGCGCGGACGGTCACCGATTCAATTGTGCCGACCGATACCGTAGAGGAATCAAGGTCGCTGGCTCCGTCAGTTGTCCGGATATTTATCTTCCAAACGTCTGCAGAACCTGCTGTTTGATTTCCCTTTGTCGGATTAATAAGGGTAGGGACTTGCGTACTACAGCTTGCTCCCGCATTTGATGAGCATCCTATGAGAATGGTGACCGTTGTGCCGGCATTGACCGCCCCCGTACCCACAGTACACGTGATAGTAGGAGCACTTACGCTGAATGTGCATGCTCCGGTTCCTGCTGAAAAGTTAGCCTTTATATTTCCGGTTGAAAGGTTGTTGAATGCGAAAGTTGAAGCTGAAGGGGAAGCTGTATTGTTGGCTGAGCCCGGAAAGCCGATGACAATGGTTCCTCCGATAGGAATTGTTGTGGCGGCGGTAAATTGAACCGTATGCATCGCTGTTATCGGAACCATAAGTACATCTGCGCCCGCTCCTGCACCTGCGCCTACTGTCCCTGCAAGATAAACAGAAGTGAGGGTAGAGGACTGAGAGGCAATAGGAATTCCGGTTTTTATGATATTCGTTGTTCCCTTTTGTATCAGTATGCCTGAGTCTGACGCAAGATATCGGGATGCATTATCAAAAATGGTGAGTGAGCCATCACTGGATGAGGCGTTTGCGCTCAACGGACTTGATGGTGAAGGGCGGGAAGTTGAAAGCGTGTCACTGGCGCCTGTTAGTGATGCAGCCTCAATCTTACCGGTAATAGCAAAGAAAATCAGGAAAGCCACCAGAAATAATACCCTCGACAAGAATTTCATACATCTTCCATTTAAGACAATCTTGACCTGTGTTGTCAAATGAGAAATTGAAGGAAAGCTTAGGTTAAGCTACCGGTTGCGGTGGCATTTGAGGCTGAAGTGAAGGTGGTGTATTCTTCTTCTTGTTCTTCCTCCAGAAGATGAAGAAGAGTATAAGTGCAACAAGAGCAAGAAGAACTACAGCTGCGATTTTCCAAGGGAGGATAAAGAACGTCGTTGTTGCAAAAAGGGTAAGGTTATTATTGGTGCCGTAATTAGCCTTCAGTTCGGCAGTATAAGGCCCAAACATGAGTTTTTGGCCAATTGATGTAGTAAAGTCCCGTGTCGCTTCAGGGAAGATGTTGTGTTCTTCAAGTTTTACCGAATATACCACCTGGCCAAGCAAATTCTTTACCGAGATTGTCCCTTGGGGTCTGATATGTGAATCGCTATAGTTGATAATCTGGGTTTTAATGGTAGCAGGTCCGTATTCGGCAAGGGAAGGGTCTGCTACGAATTTTTTGACCGTAGCATTCTCAACGATATCTCCATTTACCCGTACATAAAAAAGAGTTCCCACATGAGTTTCAACGCCTGTCCCGGTCCCTTGAACACCAATCAACTCTTGTGGTTCGTAAACGATGGCAGCATAATGTCCCCCTGGTCTTGCATCTGCAGGTACCTGAAGATAATAGTTGAGTTGCTGTGTCTTGCCAGGTTCAACTGTAAATGTATTGGGAACAACTGCAATCCAATTCGATGCCGAATATTTCTTCGAAAGAGTATTGTCTGGAAGAATGTGGGGAGTGCCGACAGTGTCATCTACTACAAAATCCTTAACTTGAGCTTTGAAAGTAAGGGGCTGGTTGCTTGAGTTAACGACCTTAAGAATTCCTTCCCGTTTGTCACCGGGGTCCGATTTGGAGTCCACGGATGGAGGAACAATGGTGATTGTCCGAATCGTTTCTTGGGCAAAGAGCATTTTTGCGCTCAAAATAAGCCCGGCGGAGATGACCATGTAGATAAGGCCACTTTTTGCCAAATATTTTGTTTTGCACTTCCGAGCAGTAGACATATTATTAGTATTGCGAATTAGGAGATAAGTATCAAGGGGCAAGAGAGGCATTCCCTTGATTTCCACTCCCTAATTCTAAAACGACGGTGTTGCTACGTAGGTAATAACCGTCTGATATTGTCCTGGAGGTAAGGTCACATCCTGTGTCGCAGCGTATGAAATAGACGTCAGGCCATTTCCGGTTGGTATACCGTTTCCGATAGGACCGGATGTGTCTTGTGAAATAAGCATGGGTGTAGTTGCCGTTGGCCAGGCATATTTACAGATGTTGGCAGACCCTGCTGTTCCATCATACGTGTTGCATGCGCTAAGAGCGTTCGTGTTCCACCTTACAAGATCGGTATCTGCTCCGCACGCGTGAAGGCCAAAGAAGTGGCCGGTCTGTGGAAATGTCAGGGGGGTTGTGCTTGAATTCAGGAAAAAGCCGGTAGAAGGATTGATAAGTGAGGCAGGGGAGGTAGCTGTTATTGAGTACCCATTCGCTCCATTAGTAGTCACAGTTAAGAGTTGAGCGGCGATATTATTGAGTTTTGTGTCAACTGCCGGGGCTATAGACAAAACACCAAGTCCGACCTCTGTAGCTGAAGAGTTAATGCCGCTGTTAGTGAGTTCCGACTGACCGCACCCTCCATTTAAATTGTTAACCGCGGTTCCTGAATTGACACCCGCAATGCTAAAGGTGAGACTTGGGTCGATGGTTGCTCTTACGGTAACTGTTTCTACTGTGCCCACAGCAATTGTTGAATTATCCAATGTGACCGAAGAGGCGTCCTGTGTTTGAACTCCAACCTTCCAGATATCGGCAGTTCCGGCAGTAGCCGCTTTGGTGGGATTGATAAGAGTTGGAACTTGTGCTGTACATCCAACGGCACTTGCTGCAGAACAACCAATATATATGTGAATTGTGGTTCCGGATGTCTGAACTGCATTCGTCGTACATGTAATTGTTGGCGTGCCGCTGCTTGATATACTGACGCTGTTACAGGCCGAGGCGGGGAACGATTGTACATTTGCCGTAGTAAGATTGTTGAATGCAAATGTTGTGGCAGAAGGGGAGGCGCTATTTGTGAATGTTCCCGGATAACTGATTACGATTTTTCCACTACTTGGGACGGTCGTATTTGTTGTGAATTGTATCGAATGCATGGCAGTAATAGGTACATATAAAACATCGGCTCCTGCACCTGCTCCTGTTCCAAGAGTTCCGGAAAGATAAACGGTCGTAAAAGCAGCCGACTGGGAGGCAATCCTTACCGGGTTGTTACTGACAATTCCCGTTCCCCTTACTATTTGTGCGGAATCTGATGCAAGATACCGTGAACCGTTGCTGAAGATAGAAAGCTGTCCAACGCCTAACGCAGCATCAGCGCTCACCGGAGATGAGGCAGAAGGCCGGGACGTGGTAAGAGTTGCGGAGGCAGACGAAAGTGAGGCTGCATGAGTAGTCCGCGTGAAAAGAATACACAACACCGCTAAAACACCGGTAATAAGTACTAGCTTTTTGAGGCTAATTGAATACAATAAGTGCATATTTTATATAAATGCTATTACTATTAGAAACAGAAAGGAAAGTCTATGTCAAGAGTCTATATCACAATGTTTCACGGTTTTTCACGAAATCACCATTTATCTAAGAACCAGTCGTGATGCATTTTTTTCCGTCGCCTCAGAAAGTCAATGAAAATTACCCACACCTTAAATCTCAATTTATAAAGGAGGATGCCGATTGCGACAAGAAAAACAAGTGCAACAAGAAGGAAGGGAAAGAAATCAAACGGTACTTTTTTCCCTATTTTTTCTGCGATCTTTTTGCCGGTTTCAGTTATCTGTTTGGGGATGGAGAGCGATTCAAGAATTACATCATTCGTAGGCGCAAGTGATTTCTTGCTCGCAAGCTCGGCACTCGCTGAAATTCTGAATATTCCTTCCGGAACATTCTTATATGTATAAGTATAGTAGCCCGTCTCGTCGGCGGTAACAGTTATAACTTTCCCTTCAATATCCAGGTACACGGTGGCTCCGGGCATTGAATATCCAAAAATGACAGCATCTTGTCCTGCATTGATTTGCTTTTTGGAGAGGCCGATGGTCGGGGGGAGAAATATATCCGTGTAATTAAGGTCCTTATCAATAGTTCCCGTAATGGTAATGCATGAGTCCGACTCACCGATTCGTTTGAAATCGACCGCTTGAAAACAGTACTGGAGATTCGAGCTATTAATTAGGATGTTTGATATAGAAAAGTACCCTTTTGCATCAGCAGTTGTCGAGGCGAGGAAAGTGCCGCTTTGTGTTTTGAGAATTATGGAGGCATAAGGGGATTGATAGCCGGAAACGGTAATGTGGAAGCGTCCCACAGTAGCATTTACGACCGAGTCACCGCTTTTAGAAAACTGAGGGTAGAGTGTTACAGCCTGAAGCCTTACAGAAAGGGTAAGTGCAAATATCAGGCAAATTACAATAATCTGGACTTTTTTAATATGCTTTTTTTTCCACATAGACAAAAACCGTGGTAAAACGGTCCCTTTTTAGTATTTAGCATTTTTCAAGAAGTTACAAGTGTAGTTTTCAGGCTCAAATAATATCCCGTAGTATTTGAATACCTGGTGGTTTTTTGCTATAATCAACTCCCGATTAGAAATGCCTTAGGGCAAAATTTTTGGGAGTAAGTTGATTGAATTGGCCTCACAGCCAATTTAATTTCTTGCTTGGCGCATTGCGCTGCCTGGTGTTTTTGCATGCCGGGTGCGCGTTCTGCGCCCGGCACATTGACAACAGGTCAGTATTCGAACCAGCAGAGTGAAAGCTCTGCGCAAGTTACTTCCAGGGAGAGGAAGATATGGGACCCCGCATCACTATAAGCGTGTTCATCCTGGCGTTAAGCGCCGTCGTCTTGGCCTACTACGTGGGCCACAACACGAGCCCCGCCAAGGGAACGTATATCGCAGTCAGTTCACCTTCGGTTCCCTGTCAGAACCTGTCATCCGTCTACAAAGAGCTGCAGTCGCAGCACTTCACCGTAGACCGGGGAGATGGGAAAAAGGTGACTGTCACGGGACTGGTCTTCACGACATGTGTGGACCCCGAGCTCTACGTGACGCCACAGACCCTTGACATGGTCTACGAGAACGTCAAGGAGCGGCTTTATCGCACCAACGACGCATCAGCGTTCACGACAGCTATCGAGGTCAAAACAGAAGCGGCAACCGCCGCTCACGACCTCATCCAGACGTTCCCTTCCTACAAAGGAAGGATAGTCGTTTATGTGGGAACTCAGCCGGAAACGGCCGAGCGTATCTCACTCGTCAAGGATGACCCGAAGTGACCGACTTGGCCTTCTGGTGGACAGTCGTCATCCTCATCTCACCGATATTGGGTGTCAGGCATGCCTATAAGCTTGCAGATCTCAACCTTCGGTGGGTGACATTCAGCTCCCTCCTCAAATCGGCTTTCATAGTCGTGGGGGTGGGAATAGTCATTCCTGCCGTTGTCGTCTTGATAGCGGTAGGTCCAATCGGGGCGCTCCTTGTATTTCTGGTCACGCTCTTCTTCGAAGCTGCGGTATACGCGGCAGAGAAAAAGAGACACAGAAAAATAATGGCGCAAAGACTCCGGCAAGATCGGGACCTTATTGAGGATCCCGATGAAGACCATTCGTTCCGGTATTTCCACCTCTAGGAGTGTGTTCCATGGCTCAAGCAACCGATACCCGCATCGACACCGGCGCAGAATTGCTCACGCAGCTTCTGCATAACTTCTGTGACGATGAGTTCCGGAGGCGTGTCGAAGACGATGAGCTCAAGCAGATGCCTTCCCAAGGGGAGGTCCTGCTCCAGTACGATCCGACTGCCCTTGATGAGGCGGGCACGCTTGCATTCCAGCTTCACCGCTGGATTGCAGGACGGGCACGCATGGCCAAGAAGAGGCAGGATGTTAAGACGGCTGCGGCACTCAACCTGAGTCCGGCCGAGCTGTCGCAACTTCGCTCCGACTTGCACCACAGGGGTGCGGTTCAGATTCCCGCGCATGGACGAGGTGATGACCTTGACCTTGCTGCCGGAGGCCACCGCTAACTCCCGCCGATAAACGGCACTGACCTGTCACTTCCGGGGCGCTTGAGCTTACCGCTCGGCGTCCCGGATTTATCTACATATAAACCAGCATTTCCCTCTATAGAAAAACACCCACAGCTTGCATAAGCTTTTCTTAAATAGAGAGAACTGTTAAAAAATTCACAAATTAATTATCTGAGGCCAACTCTGTAGAGATTTGGGGGTACTGTTTCATCGTTAAAGTTAGTCAAAATGACAAGTCCGGACCCATCAGGCCATGTGTAAAGAAAAGTAGGATCGAATGGACCGGCATACAGAGTCGTTTTATTTCCACCGTCGTATTCGACGGAAACAATACGCTTGTTTTCAATAAAAACAAGATGTGCCGATGATGGATGCCAAATGAAATGGGGCAATTGTTGTTCGTTCTGTGCTTGATACAGTAGATAGTTTTTATCTTCTTTTATTTGGTATACATATACATTTCCTTTTACGAGACCTCGTATCTCTGCTGTTGAATTGGTAGTAGGAAGTGGAGGGTTGATAAAGTGAGGCATGGTAGCGCTCTCTGAGGCAATATACAGTACCTTATCTCCTTCAGGCGAAAGTTGAGGATTTGCAAAATTCTCCTGAACGAATGACCGTATTTGCTGAGGGAGGCTGGATATAAATTTCTTATCTAACTGCTGTTGCATAAGCTCCCATTGTTTTCTTACCTGTTCGACCGTAAATGTTACGTTTTGAGGTTCTGTATTGAGAACGTCTGTTTTTAGAAGATAAATGCGGTCTCCTGCGGGCGCTGCTATGGTCGCAAGCAATGAAAGGCCGTCAGGTGAAAATTCCATCGTGGCTTTTGAAAAATTGTCTATTTTGTCGCTTGCTATTTGTTTTGAAGAATTTCCAAAAGATATAAGGGGGCGGTTGAGGTTGAGAATGTAAATACCGTTATTTTCGGCTGAAGATGAGCTCACCTTATATGCAATAAAACTTCCTGTCGCATCAACTGTTGGTTGCTGTACGCCTAAGAGTGTTACTCCCTCAAGCTTTGGTACTACCGGGAAAAGCACCGCATCTGTTTTTGTAACTGCCTCATTTTTCAAAACGGCATGCTTTTTCCATGGGTAGTAACCGTCTTTTTCAATACGGACATCATAATCTCCGGGTGGGAGATTAATAGTATCATCCGTTGCGGTAGTAAAGTTATCGTTAAGATAAACTCTGGCGCCATTTGGGGTACTGGTAAGAACGAGAAGTCCGGTTCCAGCAAGTATTTTATTTCCTTTTCCTGATAAATTGAGTCGGTATCCTTTGCCGTACAGAATAAAGGCATAAGCAACAAGGCTTACGAGCAGTAAAACAATTACGGTTGTAAAAATTGTCTTTTTGGGCATAATGTATTCTGACTACCACCAATCATTATATACCCAACTAACTGTAAATTGACAGGGTATAACTTCTTCTTTACTCAATTTGTAACAAGAAAGTTACAAATTGGAGTAAGAAGAGTATATACTTTTTGGTAGCCGCGCAAGAAGGAGGAAGCTTTCTTCAGGTTGACTGTTTTTTTTGAGAGAAATAGTATATTCCCCTTTCATAATAAAGGTAAGTCGGGTATAACTTTTTCTAAGCTGCAATTTTCAACAGAATGTTGCAAATTGCAGCAAGAAAAGTATATATTGGATATAGCAGGCAGAAATGATACAGAAAACATATAGTGCGATATAGATACTATGAGCATATTTAACAAAAGAATTGGCATTGATTTGGGAACGGCAAATACCCTTGTATACGTGGGGGGAAAGGGTGTCGTTCTTAACGAACCTACGGTTGTAGCCGTCAGAGCTGATGACAATAAGGTCGTTGCGGTCGGAAGTGAAGCAAAAGAAATGTTGGGGAGAACTCCCGGCAATATTGTCGCAACACGCCCTCTAAAAGACGGAGTGATTGCGGATTATGTCATAACCGAGGCCATGCTTTCCTACTTCATCGAGAAAGTTTCAGGTAAGAGCCGCTTTCTTAAGCCGGAAGTTATGGTGTGTATCCCTTCGGGTATTACACAGGTTGAAAAACGGGCGGTGCTTGATGCGACGATGGCCGCGGGTGCTCGTTCGGTCTATCTCATCGAAGAGCCTTTGGCAGCCGCAATCGGAGCCAAAATCCCAATAGCACAGCCCAATGGACATATGATTTTGGACTCAGGAGGAGGAACAAGTGACGTGGCGGTTATTTCTTTGGGAGGAGTGGTGGTCCATAAATCTATCCGTGTAGCCGGGGATAAGCTGGAGGAGTCGATAGGAAGCTATATAAAGAAAAAGTTCAACCTTATGGTAGGAGAGCAAACCGCTGAAGAGATAAAGGTGAGCATGGCAAACGCTATCCCTGCTTCAACTTCGACAAAAAAGATGGAAGTTAAGGGAAGAGATAGCGTGTCAGGCCTTCCGCGTTCTGCGGAAATCAATGAATTTGAGATAAATGAGGCTATTCAGCCGGTCTTAAAGGCAATGATTGGTGCAATCCGCGAAACTTTTGAAATGACTCCGCCGGAATTGGCATCCGACATTATTGACAAAGGTATTGTTCTTTCGGGGGGAACAACGCTTCTTCGAAACCTCGATAAATACATCACGCGTGAAACCGGTGTCCCGGCCTACATTGCCGAAGATCCTTTGTATTGTGTCGTAAGAGGAACAGGGGTTGCTTTGGAAAATCTGGAATTATATAAAAAGTCGATCAATAGAAATGAGTATTGATTGAGGGATGACTTTTTGGCTTCGCTAAGAAAAGCATAAACCGGAATGAATATTGATTTAGGCAATTGAATTTAAATCGAACAGTAAGAGAAACAGAAATGAAACGTAAGAGAGGGATAAGAAAACATATGAGCCTTAGTAATATAAATATTGGCTATATAAATATAATCAATTTAAGCTTGTAGGAATGTGAAAAGTATTTCTTTACTCATAACTTTTCACATATTTTGATAAAACAATAAATTAAGAGTATCATATATTATAAATTATTGAGACGAGGTTTGATTGCTTATTGCTTTCACTAACGAATGCAAATTAGCACGTTATATCAACTAAAATCTCAGGGTAAAAAAAATGAACATACGATAGCTTTGAAAAATCATACGAAAAGAATCGAAAAATCATATAGTATGAAAAAAGAACTGCCTTCCATAAAAATACTTGGAACTGCTATAACAACAGCAACCGAAGAAGAAGTCTTAGAGTATATCTTCAAAAGACTGGAAAATCCTTCCGAAAAGTTTTATATAGTAACTCCAAATCCGGAAATTCTGATGTTGGCTACACGTTCAAAGAGCTTTCAAGACATCTTAAATGGTGCCACCCTCAGCCTTCCCGATGGGATAGGTGTACTTGTGGCCGGTAGGATTCTCAAAAAACAGATTATAGGACGAATTACTGGTACCGACCTGATGGAGAAAATATGTGAGAAGGCATCAAAAAAGCCTATTGCCATGGGCTTTTTAGGGGGTAGTAGGGGTGTAGCAGAAAGGGCCTCTGAGTGCTTGCGTGAAAAGTACCCGGGGCTTAGAGTAGTATTCTCGTCAGATGAGTGGACCGGCCCGTTCAAAGAACATATAGATATACTCTTTGTTGCACTGGGGGCACCAAAGCAGGAAGAGTGGATTGCGAAAAACCTGGATACCATTGATGTCACAGCTGCTATGGGAGTTGGGGGTGCTTTTGATTATGCATCCGGCAAAGTAAAAAGGGCTCCGGTTATTTTAAGAAAGGCAGGACTCGAATGGGTATTTCGACTGGTCCGTCAACCGTGGAGAATTCGCCGGCAACTTGTGCTGCCGCAATTTGTTTTGGAAGTCTTAAAGGAACGGATTTCTAGCCGGCAATGATTTTGAGCTTGGGCCACTTCTGAAGCCACCCCTTCGATTCTATTCTTCTATAAAACTCCTTTACACGCTCAGGATTTTTGTTCGCAGGCCGTAGAATGAGATTTACGAGGTCTTCAACACCCCACGGAGCCGATAAAGAAATAGAACCGTTCCTATTAAGTCTCACGGCGATGCAGGTTGCGGTTTCGACCCAATCTTTTAATGCGTCGGAGGAATTTTTGTAGGGTAGACAGCCATGAAATACGTGCATCCTGGCTTGATTTACCACTTCCCATTTGATATGAGGCATCATACCTATGAGGCTGTCTTCGTATTTTTTTTCGGATTTTGTGCAGGAACTTTTTATTTCATTTTCTTTAAAATCATCCTTGTCAAAATAAATTACGTCAATATCGGGAATTGGAGTAGGTGTAGTGTAGCCATGGAGATGATCCCAAACCTTACTCCGAATAAAACCACCCCCAACCCACCAGTCGGAAAGATGGATTTCTTGAACCTTTCTTAAGATGTCCATCATCGACCGGTCGCTTTCAATTAGTCTGATAATTTCGCTTTTTGTCACAAGAGAAGTATAGCAAAATGAAATTGGCCAATTTAGGGTATTGACAAGGTATGATATTCTTTGCTACTCTGAATATACATTTGATAGTGATAGTGTTAAT
>CAZMSF010000004.1:0-62869 GCA_964568885.1 uncultured Gammaproteobacteria bacterium | reverse complement strand
TAATTATATGTTCGCACTTCAAATTCTTTCGCCCGAAGGACAGATTTTTTCGGATTCCGTTGATGAAGTACAGCTTCCCACCCCAAACGGCGAAATTTCCGTACTTACTCATCATGTACCTATATTTTCAAAGCTGTCGGAAGGCACAATCACAGTCAAAAGAGGCGGAAAAAACACCATTATCGCAATTCTTGGAGGATTTCTTAAAGTGAAGGAGAACGTCGTTATGGTATTATCCGACTATGCTATCAGGGCCGAATCCATCCAGTCGGCACGAGCTCTTGAGGCAAAAAAGTTAGCGGAGGAAATAATCATAAACAAACAATCAACCGCAGAGCTTATCATGGCGGAAAAAAATCTTCAAAAATCTTTGCTTGAGCTTAAGGTGGCAGATAAAGTAAAACACCACTCCTAATATTATGCAGCGAAGACTCCGTTCGTCCCGTTTGGCAAGGACTAGCGAAAAACAAAATAAGAAGCAGGCGCTTTTTTTTACGATTGGTATTATTGTATTGATAGGTGTTCTTTTCCAATTCGGACCTGGTCTTATTAATATTTTCGGCAATGCCATATATACGATACGGGGCGGAGACAAAAGTGACGGAAATCAGTTGGTAGGAAAAGAACTCCTCCAACCTCCTACTCTCAGCGGAATTCCTGATGCAACGCAAAGTGCACGGATTAATTTCAGTGGATATGCACCCGATAAGAATGGAACAGTTGAAGTATACGTAAACGATGAACTTGCCAAAGAAGTTGAAGTTCAAGATAAGCTCGAATTTCCTGTCCAAAACATACCGCTTACGAAAGGCCCAAATACAATAAAGGCGCGCTTCAATAAAGGAGACAAAACAAGTGCCTTCACTCCTGATTTTCAAGTGAATTACCAAAGCGACAAGCCGAAACTCGAGGTGAGTTTTCCTGTTGATAATGCCACTCTCTCCAGGGCCGATAAAACAATCACTGTAACGGGACAGACAGATCCTGATAACACGGTGTCTATTAATTCATTCCGTGCAATTGTTGAAAACGGTGGAAAGTTCTCGTACCAACTCACGCTTAATGATGGAGATAACCAAATAACAATTGAGGCTCAGAATCCGGCCGGACTTACAACTCAAAAACAGTTGAAAGTAACCTACAATCCGTAGTTTCGTACCGGAAAAATTTTCAGGTTTTTCCAAATATCCGCTTCCTCAGAGAAATTGTGATGAATATAAAAGTCAGTATAGGCGTATAAAACAATACGTTGAGAAAAAGGCTTGCAGCAAGAAAAGAGATAACCAAACAAAGAGGGATAATTCCAATCGTTCCGCGCTCACTGTAAAGTTTTCTTAAAAGAAAAATGTAGCTTAAAGCAAAGAAAGCAAAGCCAAAAATTCCACTCGTTGCCAAAACAAAGAGAAAGCTATTGTCGGTTCCAGCGTCGGCATTACTCAGGGATGCACCCGTTGGATTCCTGAATCCGTATCTTATCATGGTATATCGATATGAGTTAAATCCGCTTCCTATTAGTGGGCTCTCGGTAAAAATTTGCCAAGCTTCTTTCGCTGAAATGACCCGTTCTATCGATGATGCCGTTCTTAGTGGATTGAGTCCTTCAATTGACGTATCTGAGAGCGTTACAAGAAGTATAGAAAAAGCAGCCAAAGCAAGAAGTAACACGCGTATTTTACCTTTAAGAACCGCGATGGAAACAATACCCGCAAGAAGAGCAATAAGTGCCGTTCTTGAGTAAGTAAGGTAAAGTGCAATTACGGTAAAGAAGGAAAGGACAAGCTCTCTGTAACTTTGTTTTATTCTCAAATATAAGACAGGTGAAAAAATAAAAATAAAGAAAAGCGAATAGAATACTCCTGCATAATTTGGGTCAAGAAAGGACGAAAAAAGCCGATATAGGTGGTTGTCCCATCCGTAATAATACAAGTACTTTAAATCATAATACAGGAAGTATTGTAGGTATCCCAATAAAAGAACGGCAATCCCTGTCAGTGTTAAAATTTTTCGTTCAGCTCCGGTTTTTTCGAAGAGATTACCAACATTAAGAAGAGATAGGTAGAAAATATACCTCAAAAGATAGAGAAAAGAGACTAAGAGATTTATCTCCCCATGCAAAAAGGAGCTGACAATAAGACTCAGTCCACCAATAAGTAAAAACAGTAATTGAAAGAAAATAAATTTATCTGAAAAAATCGGTCTACTTTTCCTAAAAAATTTGGTAACGGTCAGAACAAAAAGAAGGAATACAAGAATGTCTTGTGGAGTAATATATATATTGGTAGCTAGCCTAAGTCTTACGAGCAAGCCAAGCGGAAATGTTGCGAGAAGGGCAAAAAAAAGTATTTTTCCAAGCGTACCGCTCATAATTTATAGAGTTTAACATGGGTTTTATCGTTTTTATAGATAAGTCGGGTATTTCTATAGCTTTGGGGAATATCTCCACTTTGGACAAGAACATATGTAGCTTTTTTGTCTTCCGAAAACTCACTAAGAGTAAAAGGGAAATCGACATAATAAAGATTGTGCATGTTCAATAATTCGACAGTCTCTTCCCCGACTATTTTCTTTATTTCTGAATTTTCATCATAAAAATCTCCAAAAGAAAAATTAAGATTCTTCATCAAAAAATCTTGTTTTGTCTGAAGTCCTAACAGTACCGGAATATATCTTGCGTTTGCCGTAGCCCGGTACACAATTGTTACAACGGCAATGAAAAGTATCAGGCCAAAAGAAATTGAAACAATCATTTTTCTTTTAAGGCTACTTATCGCCAATACTGAAAGGAGTGTATATACGGGCAAATATGCTGAAAGAAACCTTGCCCCTCCCGATTGAGATGTCGTATACCAAATAATGAATGAAATAACTGAATAAAGAAAAAGAAGCTTGTATGTTTTGAATTTCGAAACTAACAAAAGAAAAACCAAAGGAAGACAAATTATGTATATAGGGCTTATTGGGTCGGATGAAAAAAGAAATATATTCATGAATGTTTTTACGATGGTGAAGGGAGATAAGAGTTGAAAAGAAAAATTTCTTAATCCTAAATGAGTAAACAGCGGAAAAACGGGGTTACCAGTATTCATATAGGAAATTACAAACCAAGGAAGAGGGACCAGAAGCGAGAGTAAAGAGAAAAAAAGCATTCTCCTCAATTTGATACGCGTATTTAACTTTAAAGACCAAATAAGAACGCCAAATATTGCAACCGTTCCGACTGCAAGAACTTTTGTCGAAATCGCAAAACCCAATAACAATGCGCTTGCAACAAAATGAGAATTCTTCTTTTTCTTTGTGTACAACAAAAAATAATAGAATGAAAGTATTTCAAAAAATACCCGGGGCAAATCGGAATATGCGGTAATGGAAAGCCAAGAAATGACGAGGTTGGAATAAAAAACGATGACCGCGACAATTGCCCAACTCCTCGTAAGATACAAACGGGAAAGTCTGTATAGCGCAATGCAGGATAAAATACCAAAGAAATAATGCACCATTTTGGCAACAATTTCATTCCCTAATGCAAGAGCGGCAACATACAACATTTCGGAAAGCTTCGGCATCAGGTTGTAATATAAAAGATTTCCCGGTATAAAATATGTCTTTGCATGCAATAAATAAATTTTTGGGATTGTTAAGTGATACCATAATGCGTCAAACGCCAGCTCCGGTCCGAGTGCACCAATAAGATTTACAAGTAATAGTAGCCCAAGAAAAAGAAACAGAACCCTTTCCTTTTTTTTATTAAAGATACTCTTTGCCCTCCCTATATATTTCAGTTCTTCTTGCATTAAATACAAGCTAACAAGCACAAATAACACAGTGAGCGGCAACAGAAACGAAACTCTAAGGCAACCTGCAAGGCCAAGCAGTAATACGCAATATGAATAAATACCGATTAAAAATGCGATTTTTAACATCTTCCGGATTTACAAATAATATGAAAAAGATATGCTCCAAGAATGAGAATGCTCCACAATAGATAAAACATGTCAATTTTTTTCATATGGCTATTATACTATGCAAAAAATTGGTTATTGCACGAAGCAAAGCTACGAACTATACTTTTTCCATGAATTTGCCACCCACAATTGTAGTACCTGTTTACAACGAAGCGGAAAATTTAAAAATTCTTATTCCAAAAATATTTAAAAACGTCAGAAGAGTTTATGTAGTTGTTGTTGATGATAATTCAAAAGATAACACAAAAGAAGTTCTTTCTGCACTTACGAAAAAATACAAAACAGTTCTGCATCTCAAAAGAAAATCAAAAATGGGCAGAGGGACCGCTGTACTCCATGGATTTCGATATGCGCTTACCCACTTTAAATCACAAACATTTATTGAAATGGATGCCGACCTTTCCCACGACCCCGATGAATTGCCGCAGCTGCTTAAACTTACCGATAACAAGACAGTCGTAATCGCTTCGCGCTATTTAAAAAGAAGCAAGATCATCAATAGTCCATATCACAGGAGATTGCTTAGTAAGCTTGCGAATTCTTTTAATTCTTTGCTTTTTGGATTACCAATTCATGACAATACGAATGGCTTCAGATTATACCCAAGAACTGCAGTCGAATTGTTGGTAAACTACGATTTCAAAAGCACCGGATTTGTTACAATACCCGAAGCGACATATTATCTTTTCAGAAAAGGGTATAAATTGAGAGAACGACCAACAACTTTCGTGAATAGAAGATTGGGTGGCTCAAAAGCTGATCTCCATGAAATCTACATTTCGGTAAGAGATTTAATTCGGATACGGCTTGGTGCTAACTAAATGTGCTTGTAGACTTTCACGAGCTTTGCATTGTCGACAAAAACACTATGCACTTCTTTATATTTTGCCTTTAATTCTTCCTCCGGAAAACCAAGCCTTACTACATCAAAATATGGGACAATAACATAATCGGAATCCGAATTTCTATTGTAATAGACCGTTTTTATATTCCATAAACGAGGCACAACAGTTGCAGGCTGTGGCCCATTGACTGCAACGGTTACTACATTTTTTTCTTTTGATGAAATAAATTTTACAGCTTCTTCGATGCCCTGTCCCCACCACCCCATCTGGAATAATGTGTGTCGATATACATAATTGTTCCCGCCGATAATCTCATTGAAATAATCAAGATAATACGGTGAAACTTTTGATAACACAATGAAAAGATACACAAGGACAAAAGCTATCGAAATTGATTTTATGTATTGTACTTTTCGCAGTGCTTCACAAAAGAATTCCAATCCAATACCGCACAGTAAAGAAAAAGGTGCATAAATTTCAATAATATACCGCACGCCATGTTGTTTAAAAGGATAGAACGTCTGAAAAAATGGAAAGAAAAACCAAACCAACACAACAACCATCATGAATTTCTTTCTCATTAATACCTTCGCTCCTCCCAGAATTCCCAACACTAAAAGAAGCAGAGGAGTTGTAAAAAGAAACATGACTACATAGTATGGCTTCGGAACCAAACGCAATACTCCAAAATAAACTTCGGGCGGCGGAAGCTTCACTGCGAGCACCCACATCTTATTTTGTACTTCCAAAAGCTCATTGAGGTGAAAAAACGGCATTGGCCAAAGCGCGAAACAGGTGAAGAATGAGATAAGAATTATAAATGCAATACTTCTTATGTCAAAAAACAATGTTTTTCTCTTTATTTTTTTCCCTGCTGTTACATTTTTTGTAATCGCAATAAAAAAAAGAAGTGGAACAATAATGATATTTGACTGTTTAACAAGAACTGAGCAGCCGAGAAGCACACCGGTAACAATGAGATTTCTACTTGTAGGTTTTGACAGGTATTCCAAGAAAAAGAATACGCTCGCTGTGAAAAAAAGCATAATCGGGCTTTCAAGGGTCCCGAGTTGCGACAATCCGACAAAAAAAGGAATAAGCGCAAAAATTAAACCCGACGAAATTGCAACAAAAGAGGAAAAATACTTGTACCCGATGAGCGCAACAAACAACACAGCAAGTGAACCCATGAGAGCCGATACTACTCGCGAGACAGTGTACGAATTATTGAAGATGACCTTACCGTCGACATTTTTACTGTCAAAAGTACTCGCCAAACCGTAGATATACCGTGCCAGCGGAGGATGATCCGACTGTAGATACCAATATGAATTTGCAAAGTCATGTTTGAGCGCCAACTCGACATATCTGTGGCCCAATTCGACATATGCGCCCTCATCCCACGTTTTCCCGATTTTGTTAAGAGTAAGTAACCGTATGGAAAAAGCGAAAAGGAAAAGCAATAAAGCTACGGGCCACTTACTTGTCAAAAACAATGCAAAGGAATTACCGAAACTACTCTTCGTGGAACGTCTACCCATGATTGAGCTGATATAATTTTGCCCGCACTAAAAACGAATGAAAGCTCATCATTAATGCGTATAGCATTCCGGGGATTCCATCTTTGTATCCTTGTCTTACTATATAATTCTGAATGAATTTACCAAGAGGAAAACATATGACTTGAAAAACCGACGATGAAACACCCTTCTCCATAAGTTCTTCAGCTCTAAGCGTTGAGTATTCGTCAATATCCGAGACAAATTCTTTAATATTCTGATGAGGTACATGCAGCAAAGGCTGAGCAAGCTCTCCAATTTCTCCGATAACTTTCAATGTTTCATGAACTTTACCATGCCATTTGCCGTCATCTTTTTTTGCCAATCTTAAAAGTTTAACTTGGCTTAACTCTCCATGTGTCATTTTTTTACCCCACACATAATCAAATCTCTTTAAGGAAAATCCGGAAATACCCTTTTTTTCGATAGCTTGAAGGATTTCATCTCTCAATGCTTTTGAGACCAATTCGTCCGAATCAACAAATAGAACCCAGGTTGAGTGCACATTGTTTAATGCAAAATTCCGCTGATTGGAAAAATTCCTATTAAGCTCCCGTACATATATTTTATCGGTAAATTGTTTTGCCAGCTCTACCGTCCTGTCATGCGAGTTGTCATCCACAACTATCAACTCGTCGGCGAAACTCAGGCACTCAAGGCAATCTACAATTTTACTCTCGTCATTATGAGTCAAAACAACGATACTAAGAGAGCTTTTCATGACATTATTCTATTTTGACAAAAAAATCCAATAACTACAGTCTTACTTTTTTTCCGACCGCAATGAGTGAAATTCCCAATGGCATTCCGTTTACCGGTTCTGTTTTTCTTAGAATGGGAACAATAAAGTCAAAAAGCTTTACGTGTGAACTTTTTAACTCGCTGTGTTTACGGGTTAATTTGGTCCGTATGAGCCAGCTGAAAAGCCCAACAATATTGAAATATTCAAGATATTCAACCGTAAATCCTGCTCTTTCCAGCTTTTCCCTCAATTCTTTTTTTTCATACCTTCTAAAATGCCCCAAGCTTTTGTCAAGTTTCGTATAGGCAAATTTCTTTGCAGGAACAAGTAATACCACCCTTCCATCCGATTTCAAGAGCCGGTTTATATTTGAAAGCGCGATAGTATCTTGTTCGATGTGCTCCAGCACGTTAATTGCATATATTGAAGAGAATTTATTGATAATTTTTGAAAAGTGCTTCGAGATATCCAAGATTTCAACCCTTACATTCTTTTTTCCGCCAAATTTGTTTCTCAAGCATTCCACTAAATTTACGTCGTTATCGCTAAGTACCAATTCTTTAAGATCTGAGAAATATTCTGAAATATTCCCTGTCCCCGCGCCAATTTCGAGGGCAGGACTTTCAATGAACTTTTTTACTCTTGATGCAATCCAACTATTATAATTGTCAGCACCTTCAAGTATCTCCAATGTCTTTACACTTTTATATTTTGTCATTTTTTAATTTTCCTTTAATGATAGCAGTATTTGCAGCTACTGCAAACATCGCAATGGGAACAATATGCAGAAATGCTCTGTTTATCACGTTGGGAATGTGGTGATGCGGGTCGGGTGAGGTGACCAGAAAAACTCCGGCATATACACATATTTGGAAAATAACAATTCCATAATAGGGAAGATAACGTAAATTCCGCTTGATAGAAGTAATGTAGATAACTACCGAAATAGCAAATGCAATCCACACCAGATTCCAATTGCCAATATTTAGGAATTCTTTTGCGAATTCTACAAAAATCAGGGGAATCCTGTCTAAATGAAGTGTGTTTCCGATATACGATGGAGCCGAGGGGAGCACTAATTTAGTTTTGAATAATTGCCATTCTATGAAAGGTAGAAGCCAAACTACGAACAGAAGCAAATGCGTATATGATTTTCTCTTGAGAATAAGAAAAAGCAAGATTCCTTGAATAAAGAGGACAAGCGAGATCCCATCATCCTTTATGAGACTTGTTATCACAAGAAACATCTGCAGCAAGAGAAGAGTTTTTAAGTTTTTAACTTTACTGTAAAGTGAAAAAAGCATCAGGCTTGCAAAGGCATAGAAGCCCAAAATGATATCCGCCTGTCCAGCCTCAAATCTCCCACTGTGACGGATTACGTTTTGAATAGACAAGAGAAGAAATGTAAAAAGTAACGCAATTTTCTTCCCGGTTATTAATGTAAGCGAGCTAAAGAAAAGGAGACCCAATGCAATATAAAAGGCAGGATACAATAATAGCACGCTTTTGTCATCTAATTTTCCCATGAACAGATATAGAAACGTCGACATTAGACTTACAGCGACGGGATATTCCGAAGGTATGTAGGCAAAAGTTCCAGGTGTAACCCCTTTTTCAATAAAAAACATTTTTGCCCTCAATAACCAACTTGACCATCCATCCCACGCGGTAACCGGACGCATCTGAGACTCCAAAGTTACAAAGATGATAAGAATGCCGATTGCTATGAGCAGAAGCTTTTCAACCAATGAATTCTTTCCCATAATTTTTTGTTTGCTAATAGCTAATTTCCAACGAAAAAAACAGGCGAGAACAACAACTATCCAGGGGGCAGTAATAAGTCCTAATTGCCATGGAGCTCCTACCCTTGAATAGAGATATAGCTGCAATGATGCAACCCCAGCTCCCAAGCCGAAAGCATACGGCAGTATTTCATAACCACTCCTTTTTTCAAAAACGTTCAGGAACTTAATGATAGAAAACCCAATTACTGTCATGAGTAAAATTGACAGTAACGCTAATATAAAATTCATAGCGGTATTACCCTCCCTTCGTCTCCGGTGTCACTCCTATAAACATCCTTTGAAGAAAAGTTATTAAGATTCCACTTTGAGGACTGATTCTCGTTTTCTAAAGGGTTAGAGCTTTTGTATATCAAAAGGTAATCGTAACGTCCTTGCCTTTTCATATCTTCCACCTCTTTTATCGTTCTGGCAAAATAAAGCTTTCGGGGGTAAAGTTGGTAGCGGCAAAAATAAAAAGGTTTTGCACCCGAAGACAAGAAAATTATTTCTGAGCGGGCTGGGGTTTTTTGTTCGACAAAATTGCAAAAATCATAGATTGTTCCATACACAATTTCTTTCCTCATCCCATCGGATAAGGATAATAGACGAAAATCCTTTACTAAATTCCCGAGATTGTTTGCCATGCGGAAAAAGGATATACCAACCCATAAAATGATCACGATGCCATAGGAGAGAATAATAAGTTGTTTTGGTCTCATCATTTTGCGACGACCTCCAATCTGTGATATCCATATTTGACAGTATCCCCGCCCTTTACAGTAAGAACGGTAAGCTTTGCAGTACCCTTAAAGCTTGCTACCTTCTTGCTTGTTGTGACCCATTCATCCATATCATCATCAAAAAGAACAATTGCATTGATGCCCGGAGGGACGACAAAAAAGCGGTTATTTGATTGGTAGGACCTAAAAAGTAAATTCTTTGCATCACGCCGTGTGTTTGAATTGTCCATGTCTTGAGCGATAGCATCTATTTCATAGAGCAAGTACTCGGGTAGGTAATATCGAGCATGTCTCCAAAAAAATGGGCCTGCTATTATTATTGTCTTTTGAGGAGAGAAGTTCCTATTAATATATGAAATTTTATTTGAGAGTTCATAATCATTTCTTCTGATGTCCGAATAATGAAACGAGCTTTGCCTATATGCTTTCTTGTAACCAGGATCTCTATCCTGAAAAAAAATAAACAAATTTACCGCTGCTACAAGTGCCGCAGCAATAATAAGAATACTATTTTTTTTAAACAGCCGAGGCATTGCACAAGATATCACCAGGAGCAGAAAAATGAGATACCCCGACTGATATCCTACATGCTCTGTACGAATAAACAGATTGAAAAAAAGAACCGGCAATACCCAAAGCAGAATAAAAATTACTTTTTTCCGATTTACTTTTGTTCTCCACTTTTTTTCAATAATTTTTTTTATAAAAACAACTGCATATAAGGGTAAAATAAGAAGACCTACTCCAAGAGTTAAGTAAAGCCCGCTTAATAATTCAAATTTTTTTGCAACGAATTGAATTAATGAAGGACTTGGAATGGCTTGTGAAGCTGCCCTTGAGGAAACGGCAACATAACTTCCAATGCCTCCAACAAATGAAAGAAAAGGTATCAACCAAACAAGAGTAATGATAATAAAAACAATAAAAGTTTTAAGTTTATAAAATTTGGGTAAAACAAGCGCCGCAAAAACAAATAAGGGAAGTGTTGTAATAAGTTCTTGTGGACGAGTTCCAATAAGAAGCGCGTATACGAACCCAAGCGGTAACCATCTTTTAAACTCTTTCTTTATGATAATCAAATATGCAATCCAAATGAAAATTGTATATATACTTATCACAACGACATAGGGATATACAGTCAACCCAAAAAAATAAAGAGAAGGCGCACAAAGGAAAAGCAATGAGGAGATAATACCTGTTTTTATTCCACCAATTGACTTACCAAATAGGTAAAATGCAACTGCTCCGATACCACTAAAAAGCGCGCTCTCGAAAACAAGTGACAGATGCGGATTGCTGAAGAAAAAATTGATTACGGTACCCATTGCAAAGTACAAAGGGTACCCCGGCGGGGCCGGAGTCTCTTGCAAAAGATTGTAATGTGATAAAGCCAATGTCAGAGATGAAGCGTCCGTGTGCGACATATACCGCTCAGATAACGGAAACCGAGTAGTTACACCTACTGCAAAAAGGAGAAAAAAGACGAAAATTTTATTTTTCATGAGAAGGGAAGTTTTTTGGGTATAGAATTGTAATTCACCTTACCTATATAATGCACTCATTATAGCATTTCTTCTTTTTGTATTATGAAATATCTCTCAGAAATTCTTTGCCCGCTTTGTGATTCAAATGATTACGAAATTATATTTGAATCAACCCTACAAAAGAAAGATTATTCGCCCAAGGTTTTGCAATTACATCTAAAAAACAGTCTTGATGATTTTACAAAACACGGACGGATAGTCAGATGTAAAGGGTGCCTGTTGGTGTATGTCAATCCTCAAGAGGACCAAAAACAAATTCTTAAAGCATACGGGAATGTTGTTGATGAGGAATACCTAAAGACTGAGAGATTCAGAAAATTACTCTTCAAGAAACACCTCAATCAGCTTCTGAAATTTAGAACAAGCGGTAGTCTGCTTGATATCGGTTGTTTTTGTGGATTTTTTCTGGAGCTTGCACAAAAAAAGAGATTTAAGGCGTATGGAATTGAACCTTCGTTATGGGCTTCCAATGAGGCAAAGCGTAGAAGAGTAAGAATTATCGGAAAATCCTTGAATGAAATTAAAAAGCAGAAATTTGATGTCATTACACTTTTTGATGTAATTGAGCATTTGGGAAACCCGAAAAAAGAGCTTAGTAGAATACACAGGGCCTTAGTTAAAGACGGTATAGTAGTCATTGGAACCCCCAACGTCGAAAGCTTTACGGTAAAACTGCTTGGTTCCCACCACCCGTTCTTTATCCGCATGCATGTTGTGTTATTTGGAGAAAGGACAATTACAAGGATTCTGGAGAGTACAGGTTTTGCGATTAAACAAATAACATATTATGGACGGACATATCCGCTCGTTTATTATATGGAAAAGCTAAATCCTCTATTGCCATTCTCAAATAATCTAATAAAACTCATAAATCTTTTCCCGGCACTTGCCCAACTACCTATTACCATAAATTTTAAAGATGAATTACTTGTTATTGCGCAGAAAATTTAAATCATTTCGGACAGTCCGTCTTCCACTTTTTTTACCGCTTCCCATCCTAGCAATTTGCGCGTCTTTGAAAGGCTCGCGTAATTTCTTGACACATCCTTTTTGAAAGAAGGTATGTAGTTAAAGTTAAGTGGTTCCCTTTTTTGAAAAATCTTCCAGAGAATTTTTACAATTTGCTCGAGAGTATATTCTTTTTTATCCGCAATATTAAAAATGTCATTAACAGCATTTTTACTTTCAAGGGTCTTAACAATTCCTTTTGCTACATCGTCAACGTGACTAAAATTTCTTGCTATTCCCTGTTTGCCAATAATTTCCACCATCCCATTCGAATTTGATACCTTTTTTATTAAGTCGGGTATGACATGTCCATTGGGGTCTTGGTTGCCTACTATGTTTTTTCCGTATACATTAAATATTCTACATACGGAAAAATTTAGGCCATACTCTTGTTGATACGCCTTACATAAATTCTCACCATATAGTTTTTCAAATCCGTATGACAAAGATGGTATTGAAATACCATCGACATATTCTTCTTTCAACGGGAACTTCTGACATTTTTCGTAAACCAGAGATGAAGAGATGTAAACGAATCTTTTCAATTTCGCCTTTTGTGAAAGGCTTATGGTATTAACATCAATTAATGAATTGTTGGTAAGAATTTTGGCAGGGTATTGATTTGCAAATGCAACGCCCCCTACCTCGGCTGCCAAATGAATGCATAATTCACTTTTCTTGAAAATTTCCAACAAACCCGAAGGGCTAAGTAGATCATGTTTTACAAACTGAACTCCTGCAAATAACTGCGAAGGATTTTTTTTATCAATAATAATAATATTATACTTTTTTGATAAATGAGAGACTACTTGTAATCCGAGATATCCAGACCCGCCGGTAACAATTATTGTTTTTTTATTCATTTACTATTCAAATGCTGTGGTATATTATATTCAAATCGTCTTTATGAAAAAAGAGGCAATAAAAGTTTCTATTATTTTACCGACTTATAACGAAGAAAAAAGCATCGTACGGATGATCCGGGACATTAAAAAACTGAAGAAAAAATTTACCTTGGAAATTATTGTGGCAGACGGCGGATCTAGTGACAGAACCGTAAGCTACGCAGAAAAAGAAAAAGTACGAGTAATTAAATTTCCAAAAAAAAGAGGTAAGGGAATTGATTTCTGGCAGGCAGGACTTAAGGCAATAGGTGACTACATAGTCCAAATAGATGCGGACTATCAATTTCAACCGAAAGAAATACCATTGCTAGTCAATGAACTGGATAAAGGAGCAGACATTGCTATTGGCAAACGCATCGATCACGGTGATGCCCCATTCATAAGAACTCTGGGAAATTTTTTGTTGACATTTGTAACGTCAATTGTTGTTGGAAGGAAAATCTCCGATTCACTTGCCGGCTTTAAGGCGATACGAAAAAATAAATTCAGAAAATTAAATCTGACCGAAAGACACTTTGGATACGAAGCAGAAACTGTTGTTAAAAGTATAAGGATGCACTACAGACTGGTTGAGGTCCCCGTCAGCTATACAAGACGAAACACCGGAATCTCGCAAGTCTCTCCCCTTAAGGACGGTTTTCTTATATTAAAGTCTATTATTAAGGCAAGACTCGCTCCCTTAAAGTAATTTCTTGTTTTTTCTATACCAGCTAATTGTTTCTTTTAGGCCTTTTTGGAAGGAGCTTGTTGCTTTAAAACCAAATTCTTTTCTCGCTCTTGAAGTATCAAGCATTCTCCTCGGCTGCCCGTCGGGCTTTGTCGTGTCAAAAATTAGTTTACCTTTATACCCACACAGCCTCTTTATTTTTAAGGCCAACTCCGCGATTGAAATCTCAAAACCAGCTCCTAAATTTACCGGCTCTACATCATTATAACGAGAGGTTGCAAGTAAAATCCCAAGAGCACAATCCTCAACATACAAGAACTCACGGGTTGCTTTTCCTGTTCCCCACACAACAACTTCTTTCTCGTTTGCGGCCCTTGCATCTTCAATTTTTTTTATGAGAGCCGGGATTACATGTGATGATTTTGGATTGAAATTGTCTCCAGGGCCATACAGATTTACAGGTAGAAGATAAATTACATTAAAGTCAAATTCTTTCTTGTATGCTTGAGCTTGTACTAAAAGCATCTTTTTTGCCAGCCCGTACGGTGCATTAGTTTCTTCGGGGTATCCATTCCATAAGTCTGTTTCCTTAAACGGGGTAGGTGCAAATTTGGGATATGCGCATATTGTACCTAATGCTACAAACTTCTTAACTCCTTCTCTTCTTGCATACTCCATGAGCTGAGTCCCCATAATAATGTTTTCATAAAAAAGTGTTCCCGGAAAATTTTGGTTATATTCGATACCCCCTACCCGCGCAGCCATATGTATAATAATATCGATATCTTTCAAAACCTTTTTTATGTTGGCAACTACACGTAAGTCGTCTTTTTTAGAATCGGGTATTCTTATTTCTTTCGGGGAGAGTTTGCGAAGTTGCTTGACAAGATGTTTTCCCAAAAACCCATTTCCACCGGTAACCAATATTCTTTTTCCTTTAAAAAAATCCTTGTCCTTCTTTTGGAATACACCTGCCAGCATACAAGCTAGTATACACTATTGCCTCTAAATTTACATTTCAAGCGCAATTATATTATAATGCCAATAATCCACAATGAAAAAAATATCTTGGTGGGAACCTACAATCGGAAGAAAAGAATATAAACTGATTCAAAACGTACTGCAAAGTAATTTTCCGAATGAAGGGAAATTTACCACCCAATTTGAGAAAAAAATTCAAGATCTATTAAGGGTAAAGCATGCTATAGCGGTAACTAGTGGAACTGCGGCAATTTTTCTTGCTTTAAAAGCACTTGGCATAGGACATGGAGACGAAGTAATTGTCCCTGATCTGACATTTATTGCAACTGCGAATTCCGTAGTCATGTGCGGTGCAAAACCGATTCTTGTTGATGTAAATCCGCAAAATTTAACGTTGGATATTAAAAGCTTTAGAGACGCAATAACATCCAAAACGAAAGCCGTTATTCCCGTGCATGTAAGCGGGAGAGCTGCAGATATGGAGCAGATTAAAAATCTGGCAAAAGAGAAAAAATTATACATCATTGAAGATGCTGCCGAGGCTTTTATGTCAAAGTGCAATGGCAGTTATTTAGGAACTATCGGGGATGCCGGATGTTTCTCTTTTTCTCCTGCCAAAACTATTACGACCGGCCAGGGGGGAGTTATTGTTACGAATAACAGCAAGCTGGCGCTTTCTCTTCGGGAATTAAAAGACCAAGGCAGACCAACAAGAGGTACCGGCGGAGACGACATCCATAACAGTATCGGTTTTAATTTTAAATTTACGGATCTTCAAGCAGCAATCGGTATCGGACAACTTGACTACCTGAAAACAAGAATTGCAAGGATAAAAAAAACATATAAAATTTACAAAGAAAAGCTTCAAGATGTCGAAGAAATAAAAATTTTTGAATTTAAAATTGATCAAGATGAAATTCCACAGTGGATAGATGCCGCGTGCAAGAATAGAAACGAACTTGATAAATTTCTTGAGAAAAATAATGTTTTCTGTAGAAGATTATGGCATCCGATACACAGACAAAAACCCTACAAACAGGAGGATAGAAATTTCCCGTACAGCAGTAAAGTTTCGCCCCGGACGTTATGGCTTCCTTCTTCATTTACCATGACCGATAAAGATGTTGCAACAGTCTGTTCATACATAAGGCAATTTTACAAACAATGAAACCCATTATTTCAAAAAATATAAGACTTCGACACAAAGAATATTTTGAAATTGGAGAAAATTCGGTTATAGATGATTTTTGTTACTTTTCAACAAAAATTAAAATCGGAAAGAATTGTCACATTGCGAATGGATGCTCAATTGGCGGAGGTCAATCATATGAATTTACCATGGGAGACTTTAGCAGTATTTCCGCGGGTGTCAAAATTTGGTGTCAAAGCAATGACTTTACCAATGACCTTGTAATTCTAAACATTAACCATGAAATGATTGGCGACAATCCGATTAAAGGCAATGTTACGATGGGAAGAATGAGTGGCATTGGATCAAACAGCGTTGTTATGCCAAACAACAACATTCCAGAAGGAACGGTTATCGGTGCTTTAAGTTTTGTTCCACCCAATTTCGAGTTCGAGCAGTGGAGTATATATGCCGGAATTCCCATAAAGTTCATCAAGAAAAGAAACAAAAAAAATATACTCATGCAATTTGAGAAATTAACCCAGAAAGGAAGTTGAAAACTAAACTCTCAATAATTATTCCTGTCCGTAACGAAAGCATAAATGTCAGGGTAATGCTACGCATTTTGGTGTCGGCCCTCGACTTCCCGCATGAGGTTCTTGTTGTTTACGATTCAAAGAATGACACAACTATTCCAATTGTAAAAAAAGCCCAAAAAGCAAATAAATCTATCCGTCTCATTCACAATAGATACGGAAAAGGTGTTACAAACGCAATAAAAGCAGGCGTCGTTGCCTCAAATGGTAAGTATATATTGATCTTTGCCGCAGACGAAGTTGGACCGGTTCTGGCGGTTGAGGACATGGTGTATCTTATGGACAATGGATGTGAGCTTGTAAGTTGCACAAGATACGCATATGGGGGCAGACGGCTTGGCGGCTCTCTTACGCAAGCATTGCTGTCTTACACAGGAAATTATTTGTTCAGACTTCTTGGTGGTTTGCCACTAACAGATGCGACAACCGGGATTAAAATGTTCAGGCGCGATGTATTTGATAAATTGAACCTACAATCAAATGTCGGGTGGGCAGTTCTTTTTGAGCTTGCTATTAAGGCCAAGGCTCTTAATATCCGAATGGGCGAAGTGCCAATTGTGTCTATCGATAGATTGTATGGTGGAAGCTCAACATTCAGAATTGGATCATGGCTTAAGGAATATATGAAATGGTTTTTATACGGAATTCGTAATAAGCCAAAAAGAAAAGCAAAAAAAGTTATGGTAAGAATTCCCACCAACATCCACTAAAGTTCTTTCAGTTTGAATGTTATTTTGTTGGTGTTAAAAACATTCCATATATCACACACCAAACACTCTTTCTTCGCAAGTGATTTCAATTTGACAATATCCAGCTTCTTATATTCTTTGTGATTGGTAGCAACAAAAATCAAGTCGGCATTCTTTACCGCTTTATAAACATCCGTTTCAATTTCCTGATATGCATATTCACGTATATAAGGGTCGTGGAGGGTTACAATTGCCCGTTCGCGAAAGAGAGATTTTCGCACTTTAAAACTTAATGACTCACGAATATCATCAATGTCTGCTTTAAAGGTAAGTCCCAAGACCGTCGCCCGTTTCCCTTTCAATTTCATTTGTTCTGCTACTCTATTTACCAGCATTACAGGAATTGATTCGTTAATTTTCCAACTTGCCGAAATCAAATCTCCGAAAGGCAAATCTGAAATAAGGAAAAACCCATCCTTAAACAAGCATGGACCCCCGGTAAGGCCGGGCGATCTTAGACCCCCCCTGGGATATCCGTAATTTACCAAATTTATTATTTCGTATATATCCCTTTTGTATTTTTCCGCGAGAACCATAAATTCATTTGAAATAGCAAAATTGATATAGCGATACATATTTGTAAATAATTTTGCCAACTCCGAGGAAACCGCATCGGTCTCCAATGTTTTAACTCCGATAGATTGAAAAAGCTCTGAGGCAATTCTTGTGCTTTTTTTGTCAAGACCGCCAACAATTTGTGTAATTTTTGGAATTTCTTCTATAGATCTTCCTTCCGAAATTCTCTCCGGACAAAATGCAAGATAGAAATTTTTACCGATTTTCAAGTCAGTTTCCTCCTCAATCATTGATGCGACATATTCCGTTGTTCCCGGTGAAACTGTACTTCGAAGAATTAATAATTGACCTCTTTTTAGATAAGGCTTCATCGTTTCTATGGCAGACTCTATCTGGGTAAAAACAGGATTCATGTTTTCATCAATGGGAGTTCCCAAGGTAATTATTATCACACTGCATTGTTTTACTACGGAATAGTCGGTTGTTGCTATGAAGTTCTTGCCTTTTGTCTTTTTTAATAACGCTTTTGCCCCATGTTCTATGAAAGGCATTTTTCCTTTGTTTATGATGTCCGCTTTTTCAATATCCCTATCTACGCCGAATACAAAATAATTTTTTGATGCTATCGTTAAGGCAAGTGGCAACCCCACTCTTCCAATTCCTATAACTGCTACTTTTTTTTGGAGACTTTCTTTTGCCATAATAGGATTACGAAGACAGGTGGAAAAATCTTAAACTATACTTAGTAAAAAAGCAATTACATATTGCCAATTCAACGTTTTTTGTATATGAGGAAATGCTCTTTTTTAGCATATACGAAATAATTCTTATTCATGTAATTTAAAACCTCGGGCATTCTTTGCCTGTCGCTCACTTCGTCAACGGGCCACGCATTTAAATCCTCGATTATATAAACGGGATTGTTTTTTTCTAGCATTGCAACAAGCTCCAATCTGTCTCTCTTAAGCAGCGCGAGCAATGGAAAATCATATTTCGTAGCATTTTCTCTATCAAGTAAAAAATACCAGCCTGGCATATTGTTGAAAAGAAATATAGTGTCCTTTTTTCTTGTTGTACGGTTAATATATTCCTGCATTAATCGTATATCTTTTGCCTGCTCTTTTGATATTGTTATAGCCCCTACCCGATTTACGTAATTCACACCACTAAAGTCGAAATATGACGTGTAGCGATAAATCATCAAGTACCGAGAAATATATGCTAACAGCAAAATGATCAACACAATTTTCAATTTTCCGGCAACCAATTGCTTCTTTCTAGTTCTAAACAAAAGTGAAAGAAAGTAGCCTGCAAATAACACAATAAAAGAAGCGTAGAAAAAATGATGCCCTGACCTCCCTATTGTTCCAAAATAAGACATCCATACATAAATAATTATTAGAAAAACAATAGTATCTTCGCTTGTATTTCTATGTAAAATATATCTGATAAATACGACCGTTTGAGAAAGTACCAATAAAACAATAGTCCAATAGAATAAAAGGTTTTTTGAAAAGATAAACTTTATAAGAGTAAATATTGAATCAACTCGCGTGAAATCACCGAGTATATTCGGTAATCCTTGACCATTGGGCAAATTTATTCCGGAGACAGAAGTTAAAAAACTAATGGTTGACTGTATATAATTAAAAAGCCAACCCTCCCATGCAGAAAACAACGAAAAAGCCGTTAACAAAATCAAAAAGCCCCCATAATAATAAGTTGCATTTTTAATATTTATTTGTCGGTTATTATTTTTAAACACCTTCACCAAAACATACCCAAATGATATAAGAAAAAGAAAGATACCCGACTCCACACTTTGAAGCAGAGTATATCCGGATAGTACCCCAATTAAAAATAAGCTCCTTACTGAATTCTTATTAAAATACTTAACCAATAACGCCAACGCAAGAACAACTATCCATGACCGGATATGAATACCCGGATATAGAATGAAAAAAAATAAAACTATCCAGCCAATTTTGTTACTTATTTTTAATATCTTAAGAGTTATAAAAGATGCAACAAGTCCCAAAAAAACACCCAAAACGGTAACGTAAAACCTTATAATAAAATATGTCGGTCCAAATATTTTCGTTAATACATATATAGGAAAAACTTGCAAAGGTCCATATGGCGGAAAAAAATCCTTATACATTTTTTTCCCATTTAGCATGTGATTTATCCATGCCCCAAATTGTCCCTCATCTATCAGATTGACATCTCCCCTTAGTCCGCTCGCCCCATTAAGCTGTCCAAAAACTAACAACCAAAAAAGAACAAATGTAAAAAAAACAATATATACAATTACTCGCTTTTTTTCCATACAAAAAACATCCATCCCACCATTATGAAGGTTTGAATAATTACAATAAATGCAAAAAAACGGACATAGTCAAGAGTCATAGAGTGTCTATTAAGAACTAACCAATTAATGGCTGTTGTTTTGGGGAGTTCTAAGGAGGTAGGAAGTATGAATGTATTTACGAAAATAAAAAAAATAATTCCCGCACAAAGCGAGGAGATAACAACAATAATATGGGTTGTTAAAGAAATGGATTTGATTACTTTAAACGATTTTTTCTTCCACATCTTTTTATATTTGAAAAAGAAATTCTTAGTCATATTCTCACCTATTATACATAACAAATACCATCTACATATTAGGTTTACTTATGAACATCACTTATCTATAATAAAAGCCCTACATGAGAAAGTATTTGGTTACGGGAGGAGCTGGATTTATTGGAAGTTCAATTGTAAAAAAACTCGTCTTACAAGGCTATCATGTAAAAGTGTTTGATAGTCTGCAACGAGGGAAGCTTTCAAAACTCGAAGAAGTTGAAGGAAAATTCGAATTTATAAAGGGCGATATACGAGATGCAAAAAAAGTAGTAAAAGCAGGACAAGGCTGTGATGGCATTATCCATCTTGCATATGTCAACGGCACAAAATTCTTCTATTCGAATCCTGACTTGGTACTTGATATTGCAATTAAGGGGATGCAATCGGTTATTGAAGCGGGCAGGAAAAATGGGAATTCAGAACTTTTTGTTGCTTCAAGTTCCGAAGTATATCAAAATCCAAAGGTTATTCCGACGCCGGAAGAAGTTCCGCTTGTTATTCCCGACCCCTATAATCCACGTTATTCTTATGGGGGAGGAAAGATACTGCATGAGCTTATGGCTATCCACAACGCTCCCTTATACTTTAAAAAGGTCGTTATCTTTAGACCTCACAATGTATATGGCCCCGATATGGGAGAAGAACATGTCATACCGGAGTTAATTAGAAAAATTCAGAAGTTAAAAAAAGATAAATTAAGCAAACTTTTCATCCAAGGAACCGGAAAGGAAACCCGTTCATATGTATATATCGATGATTTTACAAAACAGTTTTTGCTATTGTTAAGAAAAAGCAAACACCTTGAAACATATAACCTTGGTACACAAAATGAAATTTCCACGGAAAAACTTGCGAAGAAAATTGCAGACCTTGAAGAGCTAGAAGTTACGATAATCCCCGGAGATTTACGCCAAGGCAGCACTCCAAGGCGTTGCCCTGATATATCAAAAATTAAAAAACTGGGATTTGCAGAAGAATTCAATCTTGATATGGGTTTACGACAAACAATTGATTGGTATAACAATAATTAACAATAGAATTTTTATTGATATTACTTTATAATCCATAACGTGAAAGATACACTTCCCAAAACAATTAATACCGGCAAATCTCTTCCGGTTACAAAATGCCAGTCCTGCGCTTCTGAAAAACTCTATTCAATAATTTTTCTTGGCTATTTGCCTCCCGTTAACTCTATGCCCACCGCGGGCGATGTTCCCGTAGTCCAACCCAGTTACCCCGCAAATATGCTGTATTGCGAAAAATGCCATCTTGTCCAATTAGGACTTGTTGTCGATCCGACAATTCTATTTCCTAAAAGTTATCCCTATACGAGCAGCACGACTAAAGTGTTACGGGAAAATTTTGCCGAGTTGTATAAAGAATCCAGCAAATTGCTTAATTTAAAACATGACGATTTAATTGTCGATATTGGATCCAATGACGGAAATTTACTAAGTAATTTTAAGGTAAATCACAAAGTCCTAGGCATTACCCCGGAGGAAATTGGAAAACTTGCGATTGAAAGAGGAATACCGACAATCCTTGACTATTTCACATCCAAAGTGACTCAAGATGTGTTAAAAAAATATGGGAAAGCAAAAATCGTCGCTCTCACAAATGCATTTGCTCATATCGAAAATGTCCATGAGTTAATCGGTAATATTAAAAAATTGATGTCCTCAGACGGCGTATTCATATCCGAGTCACACTATCTACTTCCTCTCATAAAAACCGTCCAGTACGACACTATTTATCATGAGCATTTGCGATACTATTCATTAATTTCTCTTATTAACCTTTTAAAACATCATGACCTTGAAATTTTTCATGCAAAGAAAATTCCTTCTCATGGGGGTTCTATCCGGGTATATGCGGCAAAGAAAGGTACGTACAAAACATTTGATACAGTAAAAAAAATGTTAAAATCAGAAAAACCCTATGTAACTGAAAAAAAGGCGTTTGAGAATTTCCGTAAAAAAGTTATATTATCCAAACTTCAACTAAATTCACTTTTATATGATATTAAAAAGAAAAATAAAAGGATATATGCAATAAGTGCTCCCTCGAGAGGAACAACACTTGCAAGTTACACTGGACTTGATGATGCAATTATTGACTGTGTTGTCGAAGTAAAAGGATCTCATAAAATTGGGAGGTACTTGCCGGGAACAATTATTCCTGTTGTTGATGAGGAAAAACTATTTAAAGATCAACCTGACTATGCACTTCTTTTTTCGTGGCATATAGCAGATGAATTGATGCCCAAATTAAAAGCGAAAGGATTTAAAGGGAAATTTATACTTCCGCTTCCTGCTCCCAAAATTGTTAGCTTGTAATATCCACCCTCTTATATAGTAGGCACCCAACAAAAGAAAAGTTATGCATGATAAAAGCAGTCCTGTATAGAAGCTGTCAGGATGATAATACAACCTAACAGTATGGGACCCGGATGGTAAATAAATGCCAATAAAGGGATTTTTATCTTCTAATTGAACAACCTCTCCATCTATTGTTGCTTTCCAACCTGGATAATACACCTTCTTAATTTCGGCATTTGAAGAGGATCGGGAGCTATATTGAAAAGAGAGAGAATTATTGTTGTCCCGTATTTTCCCTACCGTGCCTTTGTATCGCAGGATTCCACTCCCAGGGACCTCAAAAAGTTTTACATTTTTATATTTACCTACGTAGCTGTAAACACCAGACGAAGATTGATATAGTAACTGAACAAAAGGTGTATTATTATTGCCCCATAGACCAAAACTATTTTCTGTGTTCGTGTTATTTGGACTTATTATTAGAACATATTGTTTCAGATAGTCTACAGCGATGCCTCCTGTTTCAATCGTATAATACATTTTGTCTAGTAAATCAGCACAGCTAATTTTTTTTCTGAAGATACTGACACCACTTGCCTCCTCAACAATGGACACATCGAAATCACATGAGTTCTTCCTGTTATAGTTTGCTGTAATTAATCGAATTTCCGAGAGAATCCGATCTGCAGGAAGAAAATTTAACTCCAAATTATCCCCATTCATTAGGGGGCCGAGCAAATTAAATGATTCACCTTGCAAGATTTGCTTTTTACTATTCACGTCATAATCTGTCAATAGATAACGGATGTTAAATCTTTGTAGATTGTTTAATGTAAAATTTTCAACTTTCCCCCAATGATTTTTTACATTGAACGCTTTGTCAAAAGCTTCTTTGTATGATCTCAACTCTATTCCATCGTAATTTTGTGCATGAAAAATACCGTACATGATATTAGTATCCGGAGGAATTGAAGGGTTACCAACCTCTAATAAAACTCCCGCCGGCATGCTTTGCAACTTTCGTATAACGGGAGCGGTAGGATAATATTGTTTGGCACTGACAAGGGGGATGTAGCCGGCCAGAAGAGCCATGGTTTGCGCAAATATTAATATCATTAGTAAAAATGAAAATACTTTTGTTTTTCGCAGCCTAATTATAAAAAGAAACAAACCAGTTGAAGCAAATAAGTAAAGCAGATGAAAGATTAACTGCATTATAAATGGATGACGAATCATTTGATTGTCTGTAAACAAGCGCAACATTCCTATGACAAAAAGCGTTAATAAAATAAAAAGAAGAAATGCTGAAAAAACAATTTTCAATAATTTCCCTCGTCGCTTTACTACATAGGATAGAGAGTCAAGCGCATAAGAAAAGATAACTACGATTGCAAAAGAAGCTACTGCAGGAAACCGACTGTTTTGTGCTTGTGAGATGATCGGCAAATCCAGCAATAAACCGAGTGGCCAAATTTTAAAAGCTAATACCCAGAAAGTGAATGCTACGATAGCCCAAAATCTCACCATTTTTTTCTTAGTGAAAAGTGCTCTCATTCCTACCAAAGCTGTCATTAAGACAATTATGCCAGTGTACCCATTCATTGATTCCTGGAAATTCGTAATTGGTAAAATTGGTTTGTAATATTGCAGGTGTGGAGCACCTAAAAGAAATGGGATAAAATTAAGAATACCGCTTTGTAAAGGAAGATACAAATAATCAAGATGCATCCTGTGAACAAAAGCTTCACTCTGGATTAAATATTCAATGAAAGGAAATAATTGCACTGATGCCAATAAAAATCCGAAAAAAATAAAAAACATAGTTAAGACTATTTTTTTTCGATTGCGATAAAACCTAAATATGATATACGGAAAATGTAAAAGCATAATATGCATCAATGTCTCATAATGCCCTCCAAGAATCGCTAAAAGATAAGATATAGAAAGAATTACATACCAACGGTAGGTGCTTTTCTTGTTACTTTTTTTTATTTTTTCGGTAACATAAAGGAAAAGAGGTAGGAACAAAAAGACATTTGTATGTGGCCACAAACTCCACAGAATAGGAAATCCAGAAAAAATAACAGCCACCCCTCCTATCAAGCTATTTCTGGAGGTTAACCCAATTGACCTTAAATATAGGAACGAAAAACAAAAAAGTAGAAAAAATTTTAATAGTAGAATTAAATTCAAAGCTATCGTAATTGGAAAAATGAGATACAGTAAGTTCAATGGGAATAAAATCGCAGATTGAGAATTCGCAAATAAAGGAACCCCTGCAGCATTGTAACTATTCCAAAAAGGGAATTGTCCATTAAGTATCATTTGCTTTGATAAATATCTCCACGGCTCAAACTGAAATACCGGATCGGATACAAGTGTATTGTGTGGTACGACCGATGAATGTGAATGAAATAAGGGAAATAAATTAAGGATATCTAGAGGAAAATAAATTAATTGCAACTGATTTGCAATAAATACCAGAATAATAATACAAATGAAGGCTACTAAGAAATATTTACTCACTTTTTATCACAACTCCTCCTTTGTCGTTATAAATTATTCCCTTTCTAACTAAAGGGGTTGCCTGCGGTTGATAAATTTCATATTTCAATGAAGAACTTTGAGAAATTTGTCCTCCATGATACCAAATTAGATAAATATAGGGATCTATACTTGTCTTGTAAAGAGTAAGACCACCTTTAGCAATGACCTGAAGACTTCTCCCCTTTGCATCATCAACGATTGCTCTTGAAACCTCATCGCTTAATTTCCATGATGTTCCGAAGTTATAGAAAGTCGGGGGCATCGGATGAGCCCCACTTTCGCTTGAAGCAAAAAAATCATTTTTAACAAGGAGATTTGCATTAAGAAATGCAATGAATATTACTAATAGGAAAAATATTCTATTTACTCTTACCAGAGCATCAAAAAATATTGCAACAAGAAGTATTATCGCTGGATATAAAAGACCGAAGTATGCAGTTCCGGGGGAAGCATGCAGAGAGAAAGCCAATAGAGGAATTATTATCCACAGCATCAGCCCTCCTTGATAACGATTTTTTATAATATTTCCATTTCCTAAAATCAAATAAAAAAATGCGACAAGATATATGAAAAGGCCCACCACGTGGATATGCGGCAGTATGGTTCCACTAATCTGTTGATAAGTAGTAAGCAATGCTCCGGGCAATGAAGAAGTTGTTGAGTTGTGATGAAGCGTTAATCCGAAAAACAGACGGATTCTGTTGGCAATCCAAAGCGGAAATTTTATGTAAGCCGGTCCATTAACAAATTCGTAAATTATAAATGGAAGCACGCCTAATAAAAAAGCGGCTACTGAATAATAGATAATATTTTTTTTTACTTTTACTTTGTGCTGGTAAAGTAAAATTAAAATAATTGCTCCAACGACTATATTTGACAACTCGACCTGCAAAAGGAGTCCAAAAGTGAAAAAAATAAGAGGTGTATATCTTGAGGTCCTCAGAGCTTTATATAGAGTAAGGAAAAAAATAAGCGTAAAAAATGGAATAAGTGAAGTATGGTAAGGCATCCGAGCATTAACAACTACCATAGGAGAAGTTGCATAGAGAAGTGATGCAATAACGGCCGTATTAATACCGAAATATTTCTTTGCAAAAAAATACAATAAAAGGGTTGTAAGGGCACCAATAAATCCAAATAAAATGCCCGGCGCGATTGGATTGAAGTGTGCCAATAGAAATGCGAGTCCTATGCCATATATAGACAGTGGACCTTGATGAAGCCAAGGAACGGAAGACGGTATACCAACAAGAGGGAGGGTGTGCGTTAGAATCATATCTCTTGCTGCAAGAAAGTCCCTTGCAGCATCCCCTATAAAAAGCATCAACCGATCTTGCTTATAGATATTCAAAAATAATGAAGAAGTAAAAGTTAAAACTGCAATAAGATTGGAAAATGTTAAATAACGCAAGAATAATTCCGACATAATTGCCTTTCCGGGCCCTAAATTTTTTTTTGTGTATAAAAACCTGCTCTCTTGAAAATATTTCTTTATTTCAGATTTATCATTCAGGCTTCTTCCGATGAAATGTGTTATTTTTGCTCTTGGGTTAAATATTGCCTTGAACCCTTTTTTTCTTAAATTTAAACAGATATCCTGCTCTTCAAAATACATAAAGAATCGTTCATCAAATCCTCCAACTTTTTCAAATATCGTTTTTTTTATCATCAAACACGCTCCGCTAAGAACATCCACTTTTTGTTCTTTGTCGCGATTAACGTCATACAGCCAAAAGTGATTTGAAATGGGATTGTTTTTAAAAATGATATCCAAAAACGAATACACGACCAGGAGTGCCGGAAATGTAAGAAACGAATTAATTGTCGGAAGCGTATTGCCATCTATGTCAATCATTTTCGGACCCACAATACCAACCCGCTGTTCATTTAATGTTTTTAGCATTTCATAAATAGCGTTATCATGAACAAGAGTGTCAGGGTTGAGAAACATCAGATATTCTCCTGTCGCCGCTTTAGCACCAACATTGCAGCCTCTCCCAAACCCTAAGTTTTGCTTGTTTCTTATTATTTTTATACCTTTTCTTTTTTCCAATACTTTAGGAATCCTTTTGGGTGAATCATTGTCAACCAAAATTATCTCGAGTTGAATTTTCTTAGAATTATCCAAAACCGAGTCAACGGATTGGACAAGCTCAAGCGGCGTATTGTAATAAACATATATGACAGAAACTTTCATTTTTTTATTCATAAATTATTCAATCAAATGTTTTTCCTTTAAATAATTGAAAAGAATTGAAGCGATAAGGACGTTCCCTTTTTCAGTGTAATGTACGCTGTCCAAAAAGTATTCCAGATTTTTCGGCACCTTTGAGTCAAAATCGATAAAAGAGATACCGTTTTCTTCGGCAGCTTTTTGAGTTGCTCTATTGAACTGCTCTATCCCATTTTTAATAGAGCGCATACTGTAGTATTTTCCCCCCTCTTTACAAACAAGGTTGGGAAAAATAAGTTTCTTTGCCTCCTCAACGGATACGCTCTTCTTATACAAATTCGCCTGATTCCCAAGAATAAGAGGGACTCCATCAGCTTTAACAGCATCAATAAAAGAATTAAGGTTCCTATAATAGGTTGACAGACTTGGGAAATTAGTTACCTCTCTATACTCTCTACCCCCCATTCTATAGTTTTCGGCAAGCAAGGTGAGAGCTTTTTCCTTATAAGGGATTATGAGGTCAGAATATAGATTGTCACGCAAATGTTTCGAAAGAATATCTAATCCCACAAATCTAAATGCCATGAGAGGTTGTGGTCTGAAATAGTTGGATGCCATACGCATGAGAGCCCCAAAGGCATGCGAATAATCCCTTTTAAAGGGTCCCTTTTCGGTGTCAGAGGGCGTGCATGAAAGATATAAATCATTTACCCCTTGCCACATGATAACCAAATCGGGAGAAAAATCTTTAACATTAAATAAATATTGAATTAGTGAATGCTCAGAACTATATCCATCCTTACCGGCATTGATAACCTCTATTTTTTTATCAGGATATTCTTCTCGAAGTTTTTTTTCTAATAGTCTTACTGCGTTTTTCTCAAACGGTACCTCTCGGTTTAACACTGTTGAACCGCCAAGAATCGCAATTCGATAGGTGTTTCGAGGTTTTTTCAGCTTTATCTCCTCTCCCCGAAAACCAAACTTATTAACATGAATGTTGTCCCCCTGAGCAAGCTGTGCCTGTAAAAATGGATGGAAATTGTCTATTGTGTATTGATAAGAATTCGATTCAAAATTCTTATACTTATACCGCAAATAATATTCAATAGGCAACAAAAGAAAAATAAGAATAAGAACACATAGCACTATCTTTCTTAATACTGAAAATTCATATTTCTTATTGTGAAACTTATATGTCGATGGGGAAAACAAATAACCGACAAGTTTTAACAGGGGTAAAATCAAAAGAATAATGAAGAGTAAAACAATGAAATACTTGAATGAATATTTATGTAAGATTTGCGGATTTCTTGAAGTGTGCAATACGAGCCCAAGCACAAAAAAAAGCCATATATTTATAGTAATAAATTTCGCTTTCCGCCTCATTTATTCCGAATTATAGCATATACTACTTATCGGTTTTCCTAAAATTTTTCCGAATTTTTAGAGCATTTTTTATTTCACTCTCAAGCATCTTGGTTCGCACAGTAAGACTCCAGATCCGAGTGTTCATCGTACTATTTATATGTGGGCTTTTTCGTTTCAGCACCTTCTGAATTGCATTGGCAATTGCTTCTGTTTTTCTCTCCACCAATATTGTTTTGCCTTTTATGTAGGTTTCTTTATATCCCCCTTCATTAAGCGCAACAACATAACTTCCGCTTAGTATTGCCTCCAGAGGTATTAGACCAAACGGCTCATTGTGAGCTCCGCAGAATACCATTTTTGACTGTGCGTACAATAACCGGAGTCTCTTATCATCTATCCATTTTTCTCCGCCTCCGACAACTTCCAGTTTGATTTTTTTCTTTATGATATCAATCGCATTTTTTAGATCGAAAAACCCATCGGTGTTATCCGTTGTTGAGCCGATAAATAACACATCAATTGCTTTTTTAACCTTTTGTAGTTTGAAAAATGCCGTATCGATGCCTGGATAACAAATAGTACTTTTTCGTGAGTAAAATCTGAAAATATTCCTCTTTGTATTCTCCGAATTAACAAAAATCGTTGGGGCATTTGCCAAGTTGGTAGCATCAATTGTTTTTTTTATTTTTCTGGAAAGAAATTCGTATAAGTCTTTTAAAAGATTTCCTGAATTTCTTATGCGAAAATGCTCCTCATACATTATCCTGTACGCTTCATGGGCATAATATATTTTGTTAGTCATTAAAAAACGCAAAACAAACGGGGCTTGCGTAAATTTCGAAGGGTGCACTATAACAACGTCATATTTTTTCTTGTCAATATCAGCGGCAATTTTTTTGTGCAATTTATAGAGATTGTAAAGCTCAAATGTATCCTTGTATAATTTTGCCTTCCAATTATGACCACTCCAATTTTTTGTTATAAACTTATAAAAATACATCTTCGTGTAGCATTCTTTTTCCATCGCATTCTTCTCACTACCTACAATATATCCATCAATCTGATGTCTTTTTTTTAACTCTTTGGAAAAATCATTCGCAACTCTTCTTGCACCACCAAGGGGCAGTTCATGAAATACAGCAATTTTCATACCCTACCAATACGTACGCTTTCCGAACCTTCTTAAATAGTAATCTCTTATTCCAAGAAGCGAGTATTTCTTTATATTCCTGTCCTTGCTTTTGAAAAATTCGTAAGCAGTCTTTGGCGTTCTTAAAAACTCTCGAATCTTCACGCTTTGCGGGGCGTTTTTCTCCACAAAAAGATAATGATTGCGAGTCGTGTAATAATTTTGGAATGGAGAATTTAGCTCAACAGTTCCGGAAAAATCATGATAGACATGAGCTGTTGGCACATAAAAAATCTTATACCCCTTCTTTCTTGCCCGCATGCAAAAATCTGCTTCATCGTAATAGATAAAGTACTTGTCATCAAATAACCCCACCTTCTTAAAAACTTCATTTTTTATCATTATCGCTGCACCGGTAACAAATTCCGTTTGCTTCACCTTGCCATATGCCTTGCTATCAAGTTTGTTATTACCAATATGCACTCCGAAATATCGGTTTGGTTTAAATTTCCCACCGGCAAATGAGATACGGTTAGTTTTTTTACCATTTACTTTCAAAAATATTTTGGGTCCCACGATCCCGATTTCGTCTTTCTCGTCAATCTCTTTCGCTAATTCTTCTATGCATTTTTTGTCGATTTGTGTGTCATTGTTAAGAATAAAAATAAAATCTGTCTTTTTTCCTAAAGCATATTTTATTCCCTTATTGTTCCCTCCTGTCCATCCCAGATTTGTTTTATTTTCAATTACCACGACTTTTTTGTAATTGTTCTTAATAAATTCACTTGAGCCATCAGTAGAAGCGTTATCTACGACTATTACTTTTAAATTTTTATAAGAACTGCTGAGGACAGAGTCCAAGCAATCTTTAAGATACTGCTTGCCATTCCAATTAAGTATTATGCAACTGATTTTTTTATTGTTCATATTTCTTTAAATAAGTGGTTGCAATAGCCACTATTTTATATTGACAGCCTCGATATAATATCATAAACTTACGCAAGCATTGTTCGCATCAATAATTCCACCTATCAGAAATGCCTAATAAGCACATAACTACGAAAAATAAAATTTATGATTGTTTTACATTCTATAATGAATTGGAATTATTAGAAGTAAGACTTGGCATACTTGATGAGGTTGTTGATAAATTCGTTCTTATCGAAAGCACCGTAACCTATACTAACCAACCAAAGCCTCTTTATTTTAAAAGAAACCAGAAAAGATTCCAAAAATTCAAAGACAAAATCATACATGTTATTGTTGAAGATACCCCAAATGTTTCTAACCCATGGTTTATTGAACATTATCTAATGGCAGCAGCAAAGCGGGGTTTAATTCACTCAAAGCCAAATGACACGATTCTTATTTCAAATCTCGATGAAATTCCGGATCCAAAAAAAATTCTTGAATACAAAGAAAAACCGGGCAATCTTAAAGCTTTTGAACAGAGATTTTTTTACTATTTCTTAAACCTTGCATCAACTAATCATAAGTGGGTGGGAACCAAAATGATAAAGTATAAAAATTTCAAGAAATATTTTGACGCCTACATAATTAGACATAGCTACAATGATGTTCTTATTAAAAATGGAGGGTGGCATTTTTCCTATATGGGAGGTCTTCAAAGAATACGGGATAAAATAGCAACAGGAACACACCAGGAATACAACAACAATAACTACAATACGAAAGAGAAAATTCTGCAGTCAATTATTGAAAGAAAGGATGCATTCAACCATGGTGATAAATTTGGATTTATTGAAATTGAGGAACTGCCAATATATATCCAGAATAATAGGAATAAGTATTCCAGCATGCTCTTGCCCGAAGACAAAAGAAGTCTTTTTAAAAAACAGCACCTCTTTTTTCTGGAGTTGAAGCACTTAGCCAGAATCTTTTTTCGCTCACTCAGAGCAAAACCCATTAAGACTGGGAAACAAACAAAAATTAATCAAAACGCTGTTCCCACAATGGGAGTTATTAATGGGTAACGTTTTTTATGGAAAAGAGATGCATTATTTGTGATGGGAGAAAAAACAAAAAGTTATATAAATTAAATGGATATTCAATACTTAAGTGCAGCTCGTGTCATTTCATATTTACATACCCTTTACCAACCAACGCAGAGCTCCAAAAATTATATAACAAATTCACGTATGAGGAAGGTTTCGCAAACGAAAAATTAATAAGAAGGGATGCAAAAAGAATATTAAGCAACATCAAAAAGATTAAACACAAAAAAGGAACCCTACTCGATATGGGGGCAGGCGCCGGTTTTCTTCTCGACGAGGCGAGAAAGCAGGGATGGAAAACCCAAGGCATTGAAATAGCCCCAATTCCTCTTGCTCATGCTGAGAAAAAATTGAAACTTAAAATAACTAGGAAAGGGATATTGGATTTTGAAACGAACAATAAATTTGACACAATTATCCTAAGCCAAGTCATTGAACATTTTGCAGACCCCCGCCCTGTCCTAATTAAGATTTCCAAACTGTTAAAAAATGATGGAATCGCATGCATATCAACACCAAATATCACAAGCTTTTTAGCTCGGGTACTTGGAAAAGATTTCAATTATCTTTCACCACCTAACCACTTACTTTATTTTTCGCCGGCAACACTTACTAAATTTATAGAAAATTCAGGCTTCAAACTGGTCAAGATACATTCATATGGCTATCCTGAAGACGCGGGAATAGCATATAGGGCGATTAAAGTAAAGCGCACCAAACAAAACTCCGTAAACATAAGCGACATAAATCCAAATGTTAAAAATTTCATTAGTAAAAAACAAAAACCTCGACTCACTCAAAAGGTGAGAAAATATTTATTTGAAAATGTATTCAGAGAACTAGCGTACAGAGTTCTTAATGTCAGAATGAATGGGTCAATGATTGAAGCATATATTCAAAAGAGGTAGATATGAAAAAAACTGTATCGTTTGTTATGGGTTATCTCTATGTAATTTTGTTCTTCGGATTGGTTTTTCACACTTCTTCTCACAAGGAGATATTTGACAAATACACAGTTAAATATTTTCTGCTTCTTGTCATACTGCTGATTCTTTTTGTTCCATATATAAAATTACTATCCTACTTATCAAAGACTACAATTATTACTTTTGCTAAAAAAAAATATTCCTTTACCCCACTGAATAAGATTTTCATCTTATTATTTATTTGTGTGTTTCTTTTTTTACTGCCTCTTGAACTATTTTTGAGAATGAAAAGTGTCAAATTTGGAACCCCAATAGACCAATCAGAGTACTCTAATTATACAATTGATAATCTCCATCCTTTTCTACAGCATCAAAATAATAAAACGGATAATAGCAGATTTGCTAATTTTCACATAAATTCGTATGGTTTTAGAGGAGAGGAAATAAAGAAAACAAAGAACTCAAATGTTTACCGAATATTTATACTTGGCGGTTCCACAGTCCTAAACAAAAAAACACCCTATGAGAAAACCTTCGCTAAACTTTTAGAAAACAGGCTCAATAAATACTATAAAGACTTAAGGATAGAAGTTCTCAATGCCGGCGCGGATGGATATACCAGTGAACATTCACTAATTCAATATCTCTTCAATATTAGAGATTTCAAGCCCGATCTTATTATTATGTGGCATGGAATAAACGACATGACTGCTTCGTGTACCCCACCCCAATTCACGAAGGGACCATACAAGCCAGACTATTCTCATCTGCTCGGGCCTCTTCATAATATGGTTTCCTACTATTATTCTCCAAAACCTATAGTTTCGTTAATATCGGTAGATTTTTTATTTCACCTCTTAAAAACCTCACTTTTTTCTGACTTACTCAATAGGACTCTATTGTCAAACAAGCAGCTAATAAAACCGGATGGAAAACCCATAGACATGAATTTTCCGAGCCTGAATGAGTATAAAAGAAATATTCAAGAAACTGTTAATGTTATTAGAGCCGACGATATCCAGCTCATAATGGCCAATCAACCATATTTATACAATGTACGAATTGATAAAAAACAATACTGGGATATACAGTGGCTATGTAAATCAAACAATACCTATCCCTCACTTTCATCCATCATAAAAAATATAGATACCTTTAACAGGGTCAGTAAATCAGTTGCCGAAGAGAATAATATCCGCTTTGTTGATTTGGAATCAAAATTGCCAAAAACCAAAACATACTTTTCTGACGATGTGCATTTTTACAATGCCCCCGGAAATGAAATAGTGGCAAATGCGTTATTTGAAGAAATAATCAACTCTCCTCTTGTTACCGAACGCATGAGCGGGGCTAACTAACCTTTTGTGCAACCCAAAGGGAATCATACAGTCCAACATATTTATACTCATTATTATCAGCGACACACAGATCTACGGTTTGCGTGACACCAAATTTTTTCCTGTTTTCATTATAATCATGAAATCCAATAAACCCCCCTTTTTTTATAAGTGGTGAAAATTTTGCAAAATCAAACATACATCCTTTCTTTGAATGATCACCGTCGATAAAAAGAAAGTCGATTGCTCTTTTGGAATTATACTCGCTTGAATACCCTTTGAAAGGTGTTATCTTATTCCATACCTTCAATTTAACCATCTTTCTTTTAAATTGTAGGAACAATGAAGTTTTGCTAGTTTTACTTTTGTAAGTTTTCTCGGATGCTTTATCAAATGGTGCTGTTGCATCAAAAGGGTCAATACATATAATTTCCCCTTTAGAACCCAACCCTTTTGCTAAGACAAATGTACTTTTTCCTTTCCAGGTGCCAATTTCGACTATTGTACATTTTCTTTTTAATCTCTTTGCGATTCGAAAAAGAGCTATCGCCTCCTTGGTTGTTAACCACCCATCTATTTCCTTCATTATATTAAGATCGAGAACATTTCTTTCCTCTTTCGTCAAGTGTTCAGCGACAGGAAAAGAGTCCCACAAATGGAAAGTATAGACAAGCTTTCTATAAACTTTGTGATGAAAAGGAATTTGCATAGCCAAATAACACGTAACACATTATACAAAAAAACATCATAATTAAAACTGAATTACTTAAATCAAGATAGCTCGAGTCAAATTGACAATGCATAGTACTGTTTGTAGAATGTATTTCAAAATTACCTATGATAATAACCAGAACCCCTTTAAGAATTCCTTTAGGGGGCGGTGGAACAGACCTACCAAGTTTCTATGAGAAATACGGCTCCTTTTTTATCAGTGCATCATTAGATTATTACATTTATGTTGCTGTCAAGCATAGGCCGCTAAAAGGCATACGGCTTGGACATTCACAAATAGAGGAAGTATCTAATATCTCACAAATTACCCACCCTATTATAAAAGCTTCACTTAAATATCTAAAAATACCTACGAAGAGAGGTCTAGAAATAGCTTCTATCGGTGACTTACCTTCAAGTACGGGACTGGGCTCATCCGGAAGCTTTACGGTAGGATTGGTGCATGCGTTATTGGTTATGAACAAAAAAAAGATAACAAAGGAAGCTCTTGCAAAATTTGCTTGCGACATTAATATTAACAAATTAAAAAATCCTTCCGGCAAGCAAGACGAATATATCGCATCTTATGGCGGCATTACCTGTTTTAGAATAGATAAAAAAGGTAGCATACAATCATATCCGCTAGCGATATCTTCAAAAACCATACAGAAATTGGAAAGCAACTTAATGATGTTCTATACGGGAATCACAAGAACATCACGAATTCCGTTAACAAATCAAAAAAGAGATATTAATAAGGGAAATAAAAAAACAATAGACAATTTAATGGAAATACAAAAAATCGGATACGAAATAAAAAATGCACTTGAAGCGGGGAACACAAAACTATTCGGAACGCTTCTTGACAAACACTGGATGTTAAAACGTCAAAGGAAAAATACCAGCAATGAAAAGATTGACAGATGCTATAATATCGCAAAAGCAAATGGTGCTATAGGTGGGAAAATAATGGGTGCCGGGGGTGGAGGTTTTTTCCTTTTCTACTGCGAAAAAAATAAGACAAAAATAAGAAAAGCACTGGAAAAAGAAGGATTGGAAGAATTGAAATTCCACTTTGATTTTGAAGGCACCAAGCTTATTTTGAATTCTTAGATTATGACTAACAAACCTTTTATAAAAGACTATCTTAAAGAAACAAATGAAATACTCAACTCTTTACCCATTAAGGATATTGCAGAAGTCGTAGACATTCTTTTTGAAGGCTGGAAGAGAAATTCAACTGTTTTTGTCATGGGAAACGGTGGCTCATCATCAACCGCTTCTCATTTTGCAGCGGATTTGGCCAAATATCCAACTGACGGGATTGAGGGAAAAAATGCAAAAAAAAGATTCAAGGTGTTGTGCCTCAACGACAACATGCCGCTAACAAGTGCGGTGACAAATGATATTGGATTCGATTCTATATTTTCCGAACAATTATTGACTTGGATTAAAAAGGGTGACATAGTCTTCGCTTTCTCCGTTCATGGCGGCTCCGGTGAAACAAAGTTTGGGAAATGGTCGCAAAACATACCAAAAGCATTTGCGCTGGCAAGAAAGCACCATGCAATACTTTTGGGCATGGCTGGTGACACTGGAGGCATAATGAAACAAACTGCAGATGCCTGCATAGTCGTCCCGACAGTCAACAAACAAACAATAACTCCTCAAGTTGAAGGCATTCATGTAGTTATACATCACTTAATAATCCATAGATTGAGAGAGCTCATAAACCAATACTTAAAACAGTGAAAATAATACTTCTTGCCGGAGGAAAAGGAGAACGACTCCTTCCCCTTACAAATACCCTTCCAAAACCTATGGTAAAGGTCGGCGGCAAACCGCTAATTGAATATACCGTAAATCTATTCAAAAAAAACGGATATAAGGATTTTGTATTTACTCTTTGCTATTTGCCTCAAAAAATAAAAGAATATTTTGGTGATGGAAAAAAATTTGGAATTAACACTTCCTATATAATAGAGAGTGAGAATAGTCCTCTTGGAACGGCGGGAGCCTTATCGGCGCTGAGGGGAAAAATAAAAGATACTTTTGTTGTTTGTGCGGGTGATATTTTGAGGGAATCAAATATCAACAGCCTTATCGAATTTCACAAGAAGAAAAAGGCTATTACAACTATCGGAGTTTATGACAATAAAAAACCTAATCCAAAAAGCATCGTAACTTTTAATAGAATGGGCAGAATTATTGACTTTTTGGAACGTCCAAGAAAGCTACCGCTCGGAAAAATTTGGTCAAATGCAAGTTTGTATATACTCGAACCTGAAGTTTTTGACTACATTCCCAACGGCATCCCCAGCGATTTTGGGAAGGACGTTTTCCCAAAAATCGTTTCCGATAAAAAAAAGATTTATGCCAACATACAAACTGGATATTTTTTGGATGTTGGCACTATTGAAAAGTTGAAAAGAGCCGAGGATGACTTAAGAAATGGAGCCTACAACGAATGAAAAAAAAAGCAATATTTTTGGACAAAGATGGAATTATTAATAAACTCCATTATGATACGGAACTAGGGATAATTCATACACCGCTTAATCAAGCCCAGGTAGAATTTGTGTTTGGGATTTTCAACCTTCTGATAGAAGCAAAAAAATTAGGTTATTTGCTGATAGTTGTTTCCAATCAACCCAATATTGGGATAAAGAAAATGAGTATGGAACAATTTAAAAGTTTGACGACCTACATAAAAAAAGAGTTGAAAAAGAAAGGCGTAACACTCGATGCCGAATATTACTGCTTTCATCATCCATTTGCGGATGTCAAAAAATATAGAAAAGACTGCTTCTGTCGAAAACCCAAAACCTTGTCATACGCGAAAGCAATAAAAAGGTTTGATATCGATCCAAAAAAATCATGGGCAATTGGAGACGGCCTATTCGATATAATAGCCGGAAATGCTGTTGGATTAAAAACAATCCTGATCACCAACGTGAACGAAACTGTTTATCTTGAAGAGTTTGAAGAACGGCTGAAGGGATCGCCGCCAAAATTTATTGTTAAGAATTTAGATCAAGCATTGGAAGTAATAAAAAGTAAAAAATAATTCATATGTCGGTCAATCTTAAAGCTCAAGTAAAACATATGCTCCCTCCCTTTGTTAAGGGTTCATTGAAAAAATGCATTTTTTCTTGTAAATATATTTACTGGGTATTTACGTCCTATTACAACAAACTCACAATATCTGATTTATTAAAAAGATCACACAAAATACATTTGGGGTGCGGAGAAATTAAGATTGATAACTTCATTAACGTTGATATTCGGGCAACGACCGCCACAGATATTATTTCAGATTGTACCGACCTCAAGTTTTTACCAAACAGCTCTGTAGAATATGTATTTGCGAATGCCTTTTTAGAACACGTATATCTTTCTGAAAGGCAGAAAACCATTAACGAAATTTATCGAGTCCTAAAAAAAGGAGGGACAGCAGCCATTTTTAGTATTCCCGATTTTGAAGAAATATCCCGCTCTTATCTTTCAAAGCAAAAAATGACCAAAAGAAAATTGTTCGACCTTCATCAAGCATATAGACTTACGCACGGCGATCCTGAACAAGCACCGACGTGGTGGTTAGCACAATTACATAAAACTCTTTTCGATAAAGAAACACTAAAAAAAATATTCAGGAATGCCGGATTTCAACATATGTTGATTTTTCGATGCTGTTATGACGAGGATCTTCTCCCATTAAGTTTGGGCATTATTGCATATAAAACAGGAGCTAAAAAAAGATTAGACAAAAAGGCTATGATAGAAAATATGCTTCGCAATCATAAACTTAACTTCAACTACAGCACCATAAAAATTCTTTTTGATAACACCTAACATTGTGGTATGATTATTTTTAAATCATACCAATGGCACGTTCAATTTTCATAGATACTGCAAGTATTTCTGATATAAAGGAATGGAAAAACCGTCTATCTTTAAGTGGAGTTACAACAAATCAAAAAATATTTTCATTACAAAAAAATATTGATTTTAAAAAAACTGTCCTCTCAATCTGCAAACTCATAAATGTTCCCGTCTCTATAGAATTAACTACCCATGACACTTTGGATGGCATGATAAAGGAAGCAAAAAAAATTTCAAGTTGGGATAAAAACGTGGTAATTAAGGTCCCGATGACAATAGATGGTACAGGCTTAACTGCAATAAAATGTCTCTCAAAGTTAAAAATCAAAACTAACGCAACCGTCATGGTTTCTTTTGAACAAATGCTGCTTGCAATAAACGCAGGAGCTACCTACGCAAGTATTTTTCTAAACAGGGCAAATGATGTTGGCTATGATGGACTTGAAATAATAAAAAGATCAAGAAATTTTATTGATTATGGAGATTACAAAACCCAAATTATTACCGGCTCTATTCGAAATGTGAGAGATGTCGGCAATGCTTTTGCTTGCGGAAGCGATATTGTTACAATTCCGCCAACTATACTGAGTGCAATGCTTGTGGAGAAAAAGACCGAAGAAACTATTATAGAATTTGATAAGGCATGGGAAGAGTTTAAGAAGAACAATCTGCTGAAGTAACAGCTTCCTCAAAATAGTAATTATGGCTTCGAAGATTCACCTCCAACGACTCAAGAAAAAGACTGTCAAGGGAACGGCGCAATTATTGTGGAGAGAGGTGGGAATGAAAGGAATCGCAATCTTAGGTCAAATTTTACTCGTCAGGCTTCTTTCGCCTTCTGCATTTGGAATATTTGCGATACTCTCCTTTATCCTTGGAATAGCGGAAATATTTACGGACATCGGACTCAATCTCTCGTTAATTCAGAAGAATGAAAACGCATCAAAAAGACAGATTTCCACAATCTTATATATTAAATTCGCAATGGCTGCCATAGCAGTAGTACTTCTTTTTATAATAGCTCCGCTCCTTCATTTCATATATCCAAGTTTTGGACCGAGTGAGCTAACGATGCTTAATATTCTTTCAATAACGCTTTTACTAAAACCCATGCAATCACTTATAACATCTCTTTTGGAACGGGATTTAAAATACAAAGCTATCGCAATTATTGATGTTAGCGGCATTATTTCTTATTACATAATCGCAATTGTAATGGCAAATATCGGATTTGGAATTTGGAGTTTTGTGTGGGCGGTTGTTGTTAAAACGATTATAGAAAACACGGTCACATTTATCTACAAACCATTAGTCCCAGTATTGGAATTTAATCTAAAGGAGGTGAGGAATTATATAAACGTAGGGAAATATTTTCAGCTTGGTCTAATTTTGTCGGTAATAAAAAATTCTACAATACCTGTTATGGCAGGTGTCAATCTGCCAACCGCCCAAGTTGGACTTCTTGACTGGAGCTATAATATCTCTTCCTTTCCTCGGGTATTTATCGACAATGTCGGAAGAGTTTCATTTGCATCCTTTTCAAGAATGCAGAATGACAAAAAGATTATTGCGACTTCTCTTGAACATGCATTTGGTATTCTGAGTATTGCCGCTATATTTGCAATTCCAATAACAGTTATTTTTGGCTATGATACCATCCATTATTTTTTAAATGACAGATGGCTTCCCGCCTTACCGGCGCTAATATGGTATGTTGCAAGCATTTTTTTTCTTAACGGAAACGGACTTATGGGGCATGCTCTACTTGCAGTCGGCAAATTGAGATTAATGCTTGTAGTAGGTTCCCTGATAACTTTATTTGAAATTTTAATTTCGTATTTATTAATGATAAGACTTGGTTTTTATGGAATTGCCGTAGGGTTTTTCGTTAGCAATGCTATTTTGTTTTTTGCATTCATAATCTTTTGCCGAAGGTCCGAGATATCTATAAACCTAACGAAGATTTTATTGTCAAATGCATTGATTTTACTTTTGAGCTCCTGCTGCTTTTATTTAATAAATTTCTATGAATCAAAGACAATTGTCGATTTTTTTGTAAAAGTAGTTATTGCAACAGCCAGTTATTTTACCTTAGTACAGGTGTTTACACCAAAAACATTGAAATTAAGTATCAAACTTATAATAAGCTCTTTTGCTTAACTTTACCCAAGTCTTTTGAATACACCATAAATAAAACCAAAAAAGACTGCAATATCCGAGGATAATTGTAATAAAATCAAATTCAAAACATCTTTTGTATGGTTAATATAGCGAGCATTTTTTAAGACAGACAATATTGAATATAGCAGCATTAACACCAATATTATCAATTTGTTCTGAGTGCTGGGTGAGTAAAACAATAGCAACAATAAAAGGAATCCACCAATCATCCTAATAAAAAGGAAGGGTGTTTGACGCCTTATATATAATGCTTTCCCATCTCCCTTGGCGTAGCTAAAGAATTGTCGGAACGCTTGAAGAATATTTTTACGCTGGGGCCAATAAACTATTGCTTTTTTGTTTACTGAAAATTTCATTCCTTCTTTTTTCATTTTTTTCGCGAACACCAAATCTTCACATGTATCAAGTTGCTCGGGATAACCGTCCACATTCTTCCAAGCATTCTTTCGAAAAGCAATGGATCTGGAAGACGGTAAAAAATCCTTTGTGACTTTATCCTCCATAACACAGGTATAAACAGACAGGCATTTTTCAAAGCTATTTCTTGTTATCGGTTTGTAAAATCCTGCAACTACGTCGATATTTTTTTCCTTGAATGGCTTTGTTATTTCGTTAAACCAGTCTTTCTTAAGAATGCATCCGCTATCACTTGCCGCAATGATATCCGACCTTGCATTTTTGATTGCAAAATTCCTGCCTTCCGAACGGTTCCCTTTTTTCCGAAAAACTTTAATAAGTTTTGGGTACTTTTTTTTGAAATCACTGAGGATTTGAAATGTTTTGTCTTTCGAGAAAGCATCAACGAGAATTATTTCGTTCGGAATTTCATTTTGCTTCAGCAGACTGTCTAAAAGAAGAGCTATTGTTTTTTCCTCGTTATATACGGTAGTTATGAATGCTTTTTTCATTTTTGCTATTATACCGCTTTTTCCAGGCGTTATAATACCACTAATGGAATCGTACCGACTTGTTGTTGTCAGCCTTATTGCACTTTTTCTTTTTGTGACAATTTCTTTTTTTCTACGTAAGTCGAAAAATTACCCCTTCCAAATAACCATACTTGCGTCACTGCTTCCTCTCATTTCGTTACTCAGAAAAGGAGTCCATCAAAGCGGGGATTTTGCTCTCCACATAGAGCGGGCAGTTGATTTATGGAATTCTTTGCAATATGGAATTTTTCCGGTGCATTGGGCGGCAGTTCTTAATTTCACATACGGATATCCGCTTTTTATTTTTATTTATCCTTTACCCTACTACCTTCTGGCAGTTTTGAAAATTTTTGGCATCTCTTTCATTCTTTCCGAAAAAATTCTTATTGCAGGTACATTCATATTTTCCGGAATAGGAATGTACAAAATGACACGTACGTTTTTAAAACCCGTGCCTTCGGCATTTTCAAGCATTTTATATTTATTTGCCCCCTACCATCTCGTGGATATGCATTTTAGAGTAGCAATAGGTGAATTATTTGCATACGCCCTTTTACCTTTTGTGTTTTATTTTACGATAAAACTCTCAATGAAAATATCGGTATGGAATTTCTTCTTCTGTGCCGTTTGTTATGCAGCTCTTATTCTTTCCCACCCGGCAATCACTGTTGTTGCAACTCCTTTTATTTTTACACTTCCACTTTTCATCAAAAAAGTAAATAAAGCCCGGGTATTTTTAGCATTAACAACAGGCCTTTTTTTCGCTTCATTTTATTGGCTTCCAGCACTCGCAGAAACAACTTCTACGCTGCAGCATCAATTCGGGAAAAGCATCTCTTTTGAAAACCCTTCTCTTTATTTTCTTTCTCCATGGAGATATGGTTTTCTCTATCAAGGACCTACGGGTCAGATCTCCTTTCCTATGGGAATTATCCAACTGCTCATGCTTATAGTTGCCTTGGTCTTTTTAATGAAATCGCGAATAAAAAAAATCCATAAAAAAATTCTTATTGGAAGTCTTTCAATTTTTTTTGCTTTACTTTTTTTACTCTTTCCCATATCTTTGCCTCTCTGGAAAAGCCTTCCAATGATGACAAATTTTCAATTTGCATACCGTCTCATGCTTCCTATTTCATTCGTACTGGCAATTGTTGGAGGCATTTCTTCGGAGTACATGAACCGGAAGGTTATTGTAACGCTTGCTTTCTTTGCGATAGTACTAACGATACTCAATTGGGGAACGAGAGGCATGATAACTGACATTACCGATGAATACCTTATCCGGCATGTACCCATTGCAACCTCCGAGGGAGAAGGGCTACAAGCCGCGGTTCCGAGATGGAGGGACAATACAAACCTTTGGTTCGCAACTCACCCCGCTTCTCCTATTGCCGTTTTAAAAGGTGAAGCACTGATAAAGTCCACCAAAAGAACTCCTATTGTGCATGAATATGCTATCAGAGTACTAAAAGAGTCTTCCATTAGAGAAAACACTCTGTATTTTCCTGGCTGGAATTTATATGTGAACGGGAAAATACATCAATTTATGGTGGACAATGGGAAAACCGGACTTATTACATTTACATTGCCTGAGGGCACATATAAAGTGTCATTAAAATTTGAGGATACTCCCGTAAGAAGGCTGGGAAACACAATAAGTCTTTTTGCATTTGCCTCAACCCTTCTATATTTGACGTATTATTTTGTATTCCAAAGGGAAAGATAGGTTGTTGCAACTTTATCCCACGTCTGAGTTTGAGCCCATTTTGCTCCCATATAAAGCTCTTTTGATGGTGTTTTTCGTCCAAGAAGCGTTATTACGATATCTGCAATTTCTGAGGCACTACTTCCAACATGAATGTATTTTTTGAAGGGGGAAAGAAGCAGATAATCCCTTTTTACAGCATTGTCGTAGGTTGCGATAACTTCCCTTTTTGAAGCAAGTGCCTCAAGCATTGATAGATACCTTGAAACAAATATTAGTCTATTCTTTTGAATATAGGGATAAATATCCTTCCGAAACCCGATAACATTTACTCCTTTAGGAATACGGACTTTTAATTTCCCCTCCCCGACAACAGTCATCACAAAATCGGGATATTTCCTTTTTACCAAATTATAGGCTTTTATATAGTCGAGTATTCCTGTTTGCCCATCTAGTCTCCCAAAAAATACACCCGTACGTGCTTTTGACATATATTTTTTGCCTTCCAGCCTCACTCCACCATAGATGACTGAGGTAGGACGTGTTTTATACCACTTTTTCATGAACTCTCCGACGCATATATTGCCATTTGTGAGCACTTCAGCCAATTTCCTTTGCATTTTCCATGTCCTTTTTATCGGAAATCCCTCGTAACCATGGAAGGTTATGTATGTTTTTTTAAATAAAAATAAAAAACGAAAAGGAATATACCAATAAAACACGTCATGGATATGCAAGATATCTGACTGGGCTATTATATTCACATGGAGAACCATCCATTTCCATATAAAAAATTTTTTTAGAAAGGCGTTACCCGGAATATCAATGCGATATACTTTGCACCCTTTTATTACATCACTTCCCGGAAGTTTCTTATTGAATTTTTCCGTAATGATAGTTATTTCGTACCCCTTTTTTATGAACACTGAAGACAGCTCTTCAACGTGCTTCTCGACACCGCCTATGTGAGGATGGTATAATCTTGTGAGGAATAAAATTCTTTTCTTCTGTATCATATTGATATAGATAATATCATTTTTATATAGTTAGATTTTTTCACTTTAGATTGATTTTACGGTCCAAACTGAATCGCATCCCCTATTATCACTTAAAGACCAGGAGTGCTAAAGCATCTTTAGGCTCAATTCTATTTTCTGTATTGTAACAGAAATAATTGATTTAGATTGACAAATGAAGATTTTTTATTCACAATGAATGTGTCCGGGATGCTTTCCGGACAATTTTTTTGCAAGGCGTTTTTTCTTGCGACAAAAAAGTTCTTGAAATAAGAAACGTTTGGTTTGATAATTACTAAGAGCGGAAATCTTCGAGTAATCATGGAAATCCTAAAAAAAATATATTATCTGCTTTTTGATTTAATCCAGACTTTGGTAATCGCGGGTGCAATATTTGTCGTTATTTATGCGTTCCTTTTTAGACCTTATCAAGTAAACGGCCATTCTATGGATCCAACATTTCAAAACGGAGAATATGTCCTTACCAATTTGATCTCCCTTCGATTCTCTCCTCTCAAGAGAGGAGACATTGTCGTTTTTGTCGCTCCCCCCGATAAAGAGAAGGATTATATAAAAAGAATTATAGGACTTCCCGGTGACAAGGTGAAGATTTCAGGAGGGGCGGTATATCTTAATGGCAACAAACTCGATCAGGGATCTTTCCTCTCATCCGACGTCCGGACAAATGGAGGAGCTTTTTTGGGTGAAGGAGACGAAGTAATTGTGCCTGAAGGGCAATATTTTGTCATGGGAGACAATAGGGAATTCAGCTCGGACTCCAGAGAATGGGGATTTGTGACAAAAAATGCAGTCATCGGCAAGTCATTTCTCGTTTATTGGCCCTTAAATCACCTTAGGGTGGTCAAACACGCTTCGTTCTAGAAAAAACCCCAAATTACACCCTTTTTGAAGGTCTGAGAAGGTATTTCAGCAGTAAATGACCTAATTTTTATTGATATATAAAGAAAAAGGGATGATTTTGAGGTATTTTTATTATGCCTCGAGGAGTTTTTGATAGATTCTTTTGAGTTCTTCGCCTGTTTTCTCTTCTGCGCCTTTAATTGTAATAACAATTTTTCCCAATGCCCGTGACTGATCGAACTTTACGTTCCAGCCGTATTTTTCACCCAGAGTGCGGGCCATTTCGTCTTGCTCGGGAATATAAATTTTATCGCTCTTTTTTTGAGGCTCTTTCTTCTGAATTTCTGCCTTGACCTGCCGAGCAACATCTTCTGCTCCCCGAACACTAATACCTTCAACGAGAATCTTCTTAAAAGCAGTGAGCATAAGTTTTGGGTCGCCGATTGAAATAAGCGGCCTCACGTGACCTTCTGTTATAACTCCTGCGGCAAGAGCATCCTTAATGGCGTCCGGGAGGGTCAAAAGACGAATGGTGTTTGAGATGTATGGCAATGATTTTCCGACCCTTTTTGCAACTTCGGTTACCGAAAGGTTAAATTCGTCAATAAGTCTTTTGTAAGCTTGTGCACGCTCGATAGGGTTGAGGTCTTCACGCTGTACGTTCTCAACGATAGACATTTCAAGCATCTGTTGAGGGGTTGTCTGTTTTACAACCACAGGAACCTTTATGAGTCCAAGGATTTTTGCAGCTCTCCATCGCCTTTCACCGGCGATGATTTGGTATCCGGCAGGAGTTTCTGCAACCACAATGGGTTCAAGTATGCCTTGTTCACGGATGGAATTGACAAGGTCGGTTAATGATTCAGGTGAAATGAGTCCCCGGGGCTGGAGAGGATTTGGCTGCAAAAGAGATAAGTCCAGTTCGACAATTGACATTGTCTTATAATCGTCCATATTTGTTCAATACTATACTACTTCTACGACTTTTTTTCCACGGGCATTTTTGAACTGGACAGTCCCGTCGGAAATAGCAAAAATGGTGTAATCCTTTCCCATAGAAACTCCTATTCCAGGATGAAATTTGGTTCCTTTTTGTCTTACGATGACGTTGCCTGAAATAACCTTTTGACCGCCGAAAACCTTGACGCCAAGACGCTTTGAGATGGAGTCCTTATTTCCTTTGACTGAACCTGCCGACTTTGTATGTGCCATTTATTCTTTTCCTCCTTTAATTCCTGTAATTTCGACTTTTGTAAGTTGGGAACGAAATCCGGTTGCTCTGCGAAACCTTGCTTTTGCTTTAAACTTTGCTACTCTTACTTTATCTCCCCTTATCTGGTCGACGATTTTTGCTGTCACCGATGCATTTTTTACAAGCGGGGTTCCGACAAGGGTTGTTTTTTCATCACTAAGAAGCAATACCTCATCAAATGAGATATTTTTACCTTTTTCACCCTCAATTTTGTCGATTTCAAGAACTGTGCCGGAGGTCACTTTATACTGTTTTCCTGCCGCTTTGATTACTGCAAAATTCATAATGAATGGTATTGTACCAAAAAAGTCATCGTTGTTCAATAATTTAGGCGTGGGAGCTAGATTATTTCTAGGGTCTGTCTTTTTTTGTATTCGTACCCGACGGATGAAACTATCCCCAAAAGAATGAAATTCGTAACCAGAGAGCTTCCTCCGTATGAAACGAAGGGAAGAGTTACTCCGATAATCGGCATCATTCCCATGTTCATGCCGATATTGGTGACTGTCTGGACGAGAGTCAGGAAAAATACCCCCATCACAATAAGATACGGATATAAGTCGTCGATAGGTTTTGAAAGCCGGTAAATCCGATACAAGAGAAAGCAAAGAAGGCAGATGATGCCTGCTCCGCCGATAAATCCCAACCCTTCGGATACCGAAGCGAAGATAAAATCTGTCTGCCTTTCCGGCAAAAAACGAAGGACAGACTGGGTTCCCTCCCCAAGTCCTTTCCCAAACAATCCTCCACTCCCGATTGAAATAAGAGCTTGAATAGCGTTATATGATGAGCCGAACGGATCCGCCGTGAGGTTAAAAAGCGTTACAAGCCGTTCTTTTTGATAAGGTCTTAAAACATTGAGTATTATGGGCGCAGGAGAAAGCACCACAATAAGGGTGGTTAGGTAATAATAAAAGGGAAAACTGTACATTAAAAGCATCCCGGCAAATGTGACCATGTACATTAAAGCGGTACCGGTATCCGGCTGTCTTAAGATAAGGAAAAAAACCGGAATTGCCAAGGCGAACGAAAGGACATATTTCTGAATGACAGCGAGCGTTGAGAATGCGAGAAAATTAGCAATAACAAGGATAAAAAATGGTTTTAGGAACTCCTCAACTTGAAGGTGAATCCCAAAAAATACCAGCCAGCTCTTTGAACCGTTCACGACAGTCCCAAAAAAAAGAACGACAAGAAAGCCTATGATAATCATGGCATATATCGCCTTTGGGTAAAGGGTAAAAAATTTATAGTCAATATTGAGGAATAAAAAGTAAAAAAATAGACCGATGAGAAGAAATATAAGCTGCTGTCTGAAAAGCATTGTGTCTATTGAAAAGAGGGTCGCAAGGCTGAAAGCAACCAAAAGTACTGACGGGATGAGTAGGGAAAAATCTACTCTCTGTATTGAAAAACGATTCATTTATAGAGTTTCTACCGTAAATTCTTCAGACTTCAAAAGCTCTGAGACCAACGCTTTTTTCTTTATTTCCTCTTCAAATTCTTCCGGCCATGACGGGAGCGACACTTTTACCTTTTGCGTCAGCTCCGTGCCCATTTCTTTTCTTTTCAGCTGAATTGAGCGGATAATATCCCGAGCTTCTCCTGCATTTTTGTCCAAATTCTCTTCTCCACCAATTGAGGGCACTATGAACACATCATTTTTCCTTGTAAATTCCAGCTTATAAACATTTCCTTCAGCTTTCACTATCTCACTTACCTCATCCGAGAGTTCACAAGCACCCTCATAGGCTAATTTTTTGAATGGAACCTTCACCTTTATTCCCTCCTGTTTTCTTATGGAATTTATTGATGAGGCCAGTTCTTGAGCATAACCCATCTCCGCCTCAAGCGCACTGTCAATTAATGCCGCGTTCATTTGAGGCCAGTCCTCAAGATGGACAGACTCTTTTCCCGCCAGGTTTCTGAATATCTCTTCGGAAACGAAAGGGATAATAGGGGCAGCGAGCTTTGAAAGAGTAACAAGCACTTCATTGCATGTTGCATAAAAATCATTCTTGTCATTTTTATCTTCTACGCTCGGCCCAACCCTGTCGCGTGAGCGTCTTATGTACCATGTCGAGAGCTCATTCACAAATCTTTTGTATCCGGTAATTGCTGCGACCGTATTGTAATTATCAAGTTGAGTGGTCATTTCCCCGATAAGTCCATTGAGGCGAGAAAGAATCCATCTATCGAGGGGATTTTTTCGTTCAGTAGGCATAACCTCTCCCCCTGCCCAATTGTCTGAAAGTGCGTAGGTTACAAAGAAATTATAGACATTCCAAAGGATAAGTAGTGTTCCCCTAACCTGATCCCTATAATCTATTTCCGAAATACGTATATCCTCACCGTTCATGACGGGTGATCCTAAAAGATACATCCTCAAAGCGTCTCCACCGTACGTCTCGATAAGTTTTTTGGGGTCAGGAAAGTTGCCGTAGTTCTTGCTCATTTTCCGCCCATCAGTGCCGAGGATTACCCCTTCAACAAGCACATTCTTAAAAGCGGGCGAATCATATAATGCCGTGCCTATAACATGCAGAACATAAAACCATGCCCTAATTTGTCCGGTATACTCGGCGATAAAGTCGGGAGGGAAAAAGTCCTCGAGTTTCTCCGAGCTTTCAAACGGGAAATGCCTCTCAGCAAACGATGCACTGCCAGCCTCAATCCAGCTATCGAGTACTTCCGGTACTCGTTTTACGACCTGTTCACATTTTTTGCACTTTATTGTTACTTCGTCTATAAAGGGTTTATGTAAATCTTTTATTTTTGTGCCTGAAATTTGTTCTAATTCTTTGATCGATTCGGGAACAAATCTTTCTCCGCATTTACATTCCCAGACAGGCACCGGACTTCCCCAATAACGCGAGCGGGAGATATTCCAGTCAGGGGCGCTCTCAAGACTTTTAAGAAATCGTCCGGTTTTGAAATGCTTCGGAAACCAATTGACGGTCTCGTTTGTTTTTTTCAATTTCTCTTTCATATCCTGCACATTGACGTACCAGGCATTTTGTGGAGAATAGTACAATCGTGTTCCGCACCTCCAGCAATGAGGCACTTTGTGAGGGAGCGGCTTGTCCTCATAAACAAGCCCCCGCGACGCTAGGTCGGCGTTCACTGCTTCATTTGCATCCAAATAATACATGCCACCAAATAACGGAACGTCCGGCTTTATCGTCCCCTCCTCGTCAACATGTGCTTCAATATGGATATTATTCTCCTGCATTGCATGAAGGTCCTCTTCACCATATACGGCTATTGTCACTACTCCGGTTCCTTCATCGGCAGTAACAAAATCACCCCCAATAATCTCAAACACCTTTTCACCTTCTTTAACATCCTTCCTATAATAATCGTAGTGAGGAACGAACTTTTTGCCCACAAGCGCATTTCCGGGAATCTCCTCGACAACCTCATAAGGAGGTTCATTTTTCAACATTTTTATCGTAGTTTTGGCGAGAATATAATACTCATCTCCCTGCTTCACCTTGATGTAGGTAAAGGCCGGATTGATAGCTAAGGCAGGAGTGACAATTTTGTTCCAGGGAGTCGTCGACCAAGCAAGAATATACGTGTTCTCCTCCCCTTCTAATTGATATTTGTAGGTTGTCGCAGCATCCTTAATCTCCTTGTAATTATCTGCGTCCATTGCCACCTCAAAATTTGAAATCGGGGTCGAGCAATGCGGGCAATACAAAGAAACCCGAAGACCTTTATATACATGTCCGCCTTTATAAAGATTGTGGAATACCCACATGACCGACTCCATATATGAGATGTCCCATGTTTTATATGCATTTTTGAAGTCAACCCATCTCCCTATCTTATCGATATACCATTCCCATTCGCTCGACACCTCGTCTACATATGCCTTACATTCCTCAATAAATTTATCCACCCCAACCTTTTCTTCTATGTCTCTTTTTCTTTTTATATGAAGTTTTCCCTCAACTTTGTTTTCGATAGGAAGACCGTGTCCATCCCATCCCCAAACGCGGCGTACTCGGTAGCCTTTCATTGTCCAATATCTTCCAAAAAGGTCTTTCGGCAAAGAAGACAGAAGAGAGCCGTAATGCGGTTTGCCCGTAACGAAAGGGGGTCCATCCAAAAAAGTCCATTTTTTGTCTTTCGAGCGGCTTGATACGGACTTTTCGAAAATACCGTTCTCTTTCCAATATTTTGTTACCTCATCTTCCATTTCGGAAAATGAAATTCGCTGACTAACCGGTTTTAACATAGCTTCAATTGTAGCTTATGACCCTATTTTCTTCAAGACAATCAAATTGGTTCGGGAAAATGCTTTTTTGATCACTATTTGGGAGGAAGTACCTTTATTTTTTTTCTATAACAAAATTCTTGACAACCAACGTGTCGATACCGCTTTTCATAAACGTTTTGTATGCTTCTGCCGTAGTGTTTACGATAGGCTCACCTCTCAGATTGAAGGACGTATTGAGAATAACAGGTGTGCCCGTTTTTTTACCGAACTCGGAAATAAGCTTGTGATAAAGAGGGTGATTTTTTTTGTCAACAAACTGAGGCCGTGCGGTGCCATCCTCATGGGTCACTGCTCCCAATTCCTTTTGCTTATCTTTTTTTACTGGTGCAACATACAGCATGAAGCGGAACGGATAACTTTGCTCTTTTTTTGTATCAAAATATTTTGTCGCTTTTTCAATAGGCAATGAAGGTGCAAATGGTCTGAATGCTTCTCTGAATTTAATTTTGCTATTTACTATGCTTTTCATTTCAAAACTTCTGGGGTCTGCCAGTATGCTTCTGTTCCCTAAAGACCGTGGGCCCCATTCAAATCTTCCTTGTACCCATCCTATTACTTTTTTCTTTGCAAGCTTGTCAGAAATCTGATCAACCAATTTTTCATCATTTACTTTTTTATATCGGGCATTCAATTGCTTCAATGTTGCCTGAATTTGCTCTTCACTTTCCTCTTCTCCCAAATATACATTATCCATGACATGCCTTTTTTTATTTTTTAGAACCGCATAATATGCCCACATTGCAGCTCCTAAAGCACCTCCTGCATCCCCTGCAGCCGGTTGAATAAATACATCTTTAAAACCGGCTTTCAAAAGCACCTTGTAATTTGCAACGCTATTGAATGCAACTCCTCCGGCAAAACACAAATAAGAACAACCGCTTTTTTTCCTCACATATTTTGCTATATCAACAACAATGTCCTCGAGCACCTTCTGGATACTCGCGGCAATATCCGCATAATATGCAACAATTTCGTCCGGTGCCGCGTTCGGTTTTCCGAACAATTCTTCAAATTTTTTTGTATACACGCCGCCAAGAGAATATGGGTAAGAAAAATATGAAGTATCTATTTGGAAACTCCCATCACCCTTCAATTTCAAAAGCTTACGTATCTTTTCTTCATAGATAGGTTTTCCGTATGGAGCAAGCCCCATCAATTTATATTCTCCATCGTTGACCTCATAGCCGCAGAAATACGTAAATGCGCTGTATAAAAGACCCAAGGAGTGCGGAAAACGAATCTCTTCTTTCAGAGCAATATCCGAGCCATTCCCTACACCCCATGCAGCAGTTGTCCACTCTCCTACTCCATCAAGTGTCAAAACGGCGGCTTTTTCGTATGGGGAAACGTAATATGCGCTTGCGGCATGGGACAGGTGATGCTCTGAGAAAAGGACCTTATTAGGACTGATTCTAAGGGAAGAGACGATATGGGTTTTTATCCAGGTATGTTCAAAAAACCATTTCTTCATCGACTCGGTATAAAATTTGAGAGATAACGGTGCATACTCAAGAGCATTGAGAAAAATTCTTTCAAACTTCAAAAATGGTTTTTCGTAAAACACTACATACGAAAGGTCTTTTTCAGAAATTCCCGCTTTTTTAAGGCAAAACCGGATGGATTGTTCCGGAAAAGAAAAATCGTGCTTTTTTCTCGTAAACCGTTCCTCTTGGGCAGCGGCAACAACCTCCCCGTCAAGGATAAGAACCGCAGCGCTATCATGAAAATAACATGAGATGCCTAATATATACATGCAATTATTGTTTGCGGGCAGAATTCAAGTCGTATGCCTTTTTCGGCATTTTACTCCAATACGAATTTTGTCTCTTTGTATAGCCGCTTCCCAAGAACACATTTCTATTTACAAGTTTTAGAAAAAGCGAGAGAGGGGTAATTATAATAAGAAATATAATGCCAAAAACAACCGTGGCCTGCACGCCTACTACCTTTTTGGATATCTTCATCCATCTCTGCCATGCGTTTTTCATTAAAAGAAGGGGTAAATAAATGGTCCAACTCCTGTTGTCTGTCCGAAAAGGAAAAAGATAATAAGAATAATCGAGAGAAGTATTAAGGGAGTTGCCCACCACAACTTATGAGTAAAAAGGAACCCAAATAAGTCTTTGAGAATTGATGCTCTTAACAGAAGCAGTCCGATTTCTTTCTTTATCCTTTGCATAGTCAACAAAAAACGTCTTTTAAATTATACGGATTTTCTCAAATTAATCAATGGAATTTGCTTCTTAAAAGCTACTTTGAGGTATTAACGCCTGCCACTTGCCGGACGGAGTTGTTGTTCGCAAGCTGATTTTGCCCTTTTACAATATAGAGTGCTTCAAAAACGATAAAAAGCAGAATAATGCTCAAAAACATAATTTTTGAAGCCGACATGTCGGACTTTTTTCTTGAGCCTTTTGAGGCCTTTTTTCTGCTCATACATACACTTTAGAATGAATTACCTGTCTTGTCAATATTCTCCTAAAGTTCACGAAGCAAGCTTTCGCCGACTGCAATACCCGGATGAATCCGAAACAACGTGTAGCGGTTTTCTTGATTTACAATGGTACCGCCCTTTGTTGTAACCGCACTCGTGAAACCCGCCTTTTTCACCAATTCGGCTAGCTTGTCGTTAAAACCACCGTAAGGGTATGCGAAAGAAACGATATTCATCTCAAATATTTTCTCCAACTCCTCTCGACTTTTTTCAATCTCAACCCGAGCCTCTTCAAGAGAAAGTGATGGTAAATTTTTGTGATGGACGGTGTGTGCCCCAATCTCAACCAAACCGCTTTGCGCTACTTCTCTCACCTGTTCTGTTGTCATGTAATTCGGTGTATCCAAAACTCCCGAAATTACGTATTGGGTAGCGGCAACATTGTATTTTTTAAGAAGAGGGAATACGTCCGTATAAAAATCTTGATATCCGTCATCAAAGGTCAAAATTACCGGCCTCTGCGGAAGCTGTTTTTTTCCATCCAAATATTGACCAAGCTCTGAGGCTGTTATGAAATTGTATCCTGCTTCCTTCAATGTTTTTAATTGCATTTCAAAAATCGGTGGAATTATATCCAATGACCTTCGTGTCGAATCTTTAGGGTCTTTAACAAATTCAACATAATGATAAACAAGAATCGGAACGTGAATATTCGAGGTTGGAAGAACCGGCTGGACATCAAGCATTCTTGATTGCATCACCCGCTTTGTCGGCGCCTCACCAACTTGCGCTATCCCTTTTTTTGCCCCTAAAATCACACCAAAAGCAAAGGAGAATACTACTAAAAGAACGAACAAAAAAATCGCAAGTCTTGTTACTCTTTTGTTTTTCGTTTTTCTTATGATTTTTTTCTTTTTACGCATAAAAGACACCTCAAAAACTTTTCTCTATTGTACTGAAAAAATTGATAAAAACAATTCAGAGGATAACGCTTTCGTTCTCGCTCAGTCCGTTACTCAATATGTACACATCGGCGTTGTATTCGTCGGTTCCGACCAATTCTGCCTCTCCACGAAGTATTGCTTCGTAGGGCTTGCAGTGCAAACATCCATTCCCCATCTTACAGGAATATTTTTCAAGTGCCCGGGCCAATTTAATTTTTCGGGCAACATCGAGTATTTTTTTGTACGCATCTTCAGTATTTGGCAGCTCGCATTGGGTCAATTCATCATTTCTCTCAAGATACCAATACGATGCACGCTCAACTTTTCTTGTTTGGCAATTACTGACAAGAAGTAAATATATTGGCAACTGCAACGAGTCACCGTCTTCGTCATTTTTCCCCGTCTTAAAATCGATTATGTGAACTCCATCGGTTACCGGTAGATATTCGAGCCAATCGATTTTTCCACAAAGAATAATATTCTCCTCCTCCGAAAGCCAATAATTAGGCAGGTCCATTTTGATTTTGACCGCTTGCCTTGCAATGGGGCCAGGGTTATCGGTAACACGTTTGAGCATTTCTTCCCCCCGGACTTTATAACGCTGTTCCGCTTCATCATTCAAAAATCCTCCCCTTTTTCCTGAAACTTTTTTCCACGATTGCTCGAACTTGTTTATTAAAGGCTCCCTGAACCGTTCTGTCACCGGAAGAACCGAAAGGCTTTCAATAACTTCATGAACTGCCTGCCCTAATGCCAATGGAGGAGACATTAGCTTTATCTTGTGATTTGTCTTTGGGTCTTTATACACGTGTTTGAGAAAATAGGCGCGGGGACAATTCAGAAAGTCGCATATAGACGTGTGCGATACCCATACTGCCGAATATTTATCAGATACCATAACGGACAACGACCTTTTGAGACACAAAAAGTTCACCCATTGTATACCATTTGAAATCTTGAATGCAAATAGGCTCACTTGAGCGAAATTCTGTGAGTCGATATATACATTTCTTGCTCAATTTGCAACATTTGGGTTGCAAATTGAGCGTAGAAGATGTTATGCTCGACTGCTTTTTTTTGTAAAGGGGTATAATAAGGATATGAAAATAAATGATGTCGTCTTTACCAATCATGCAATTGAACGCATGAAACAACGAAGAATTCCCGGAGACCTTGTCTGGCAGGCTGTCAGAACTCCGGACAGAACAGCTCCCGGCAAAGAGAAATACACGACAGAATTTACCAAGCATAATAACGGACACGTAATAACGGCAGTCGGCAAAAAAAATGATATAGGAGAATGGGTGGTACTGTCCGCATGGATTGACCCACCTCTTGCTGGAACTGTCGATTTTCGGAAAAAGGAAAAATACCACAAAAAGATGGAAAAGATGCGGGAGTTAGATAAAAAAATGGAGAAAGCGTCTTTTTGGGGCAAGCTTTGGCTCACTTTCAGAAAGCAGGCAGGAATTTAACCAAGATTTTTTCGAAAAACAGACGGGAATGTAATGGACCACTCAAAAAAAAATACTTATCTGTTCTCAATTGACGCACTACGAGTTATCGCAATTCTTGCCGTAATAGCCATTCACATAACTACCAAAACGCTGGCAACTCTCCATCTTGATATAGCCGCTGCCCCATTTTCTCTTTTCCTAAACCAAGCAGCCAGGTTCGCGGTACCTCTGTTTTTTTTGATATCCGGCTTTGTTTTGGAACTCAATAACAAGAACGGTCTTTCCTATATAACTTTTTTCAAGAAAAGAGCGTCCCGGATTGTAGTTCCTTATTTTTTTTGGACATGCATTTATTTTTTGTTCTTTACTAACTTTCAATTCACCAAACTTTTAAGTCAAAAATTGATTACCGCATTGTTTTTGGGGAATGCCTCATACCACCTCTATTTCATCCCGACATTAATCCTTTTTTATCTGGCATTTCCTTTTTTTCATAGTGCAATCAGATTTCTCAAAAACCCCGCGGTCTTACTTCTGCTTTGGGGAGCCGAACTTTTCATCCTTTACAAGGACTACTATATAAAACAGTGGGATTTTTCCTATGACATTCGCATTGCAATCCTCAGCTTTGCTATGTTTATAACGGGGATGGTCGCAAGCCATCATAAAGAAAACATTTTTAAATTTGTAAAGCAGTATATATATGTTTTTGCCTTTACAACAATTCTCTTCCCCTTCATCATATTCGCACATGTGCAGGCACTAAGCACCAAATATCACACATCCCGTTTTATCTACAATCAGTACGGACCTCTTAATTATCTTTATACTCTTATCCTTTCTTCACTTCTTTATTTTGCATTGGAAAAAACGCAATTTCTCAGAAGCTTTTTTATCACAATGTCAAAGCTTTCATTTTTTGTATTTTTCGTTCATGTCTTGATACAGTCATTATTGTGGGACAATGTCATTGATGCAATTATTGGCAATGGCAATTCGGCATTTCTAAGAAACATTTGGTTTGACCCCTTACTGTTCTTGATAATTTCAATAATTTCTTTCGGGATAGCATTTTTTGTACACAAAATTCCATACGCTGATAAAATAACCGGATAATTCAATGAAGCAGCAAACAATACGTGCAGACAAACTTCTCTCCTCTCTGGGCCTTTCTTCAAGAAGGGGTGTTGAACAATTCATCAAAAACAACAGGGTTACGGCAGATGAGGTAAAAATCACCGAGCATGGACAGCGGGTGCCTACGCGCTCCACCATCAAAGTGAACGGTCAAAGCTTGAAAAAAATAAAAAAGGAATATTATCTTCTCAATAAACCGAAAGGAATAATTTCAACCTCCTCCGACGAGTTCGGGAGAAAAAACGTAGTATCTCTTATCAAAACCGAGGCCCGCATATTTCCGGTAGGACGGCTCGACCGGGATACTCATGGATTACTTATTCTCACCAACGACGGAGAGCTTACCAATATGCTTATCCACCCGAAATTTCACATCGGAAAGACGTACCAACTCGCTATTAAAGGCACTGTTTCTCCCCTTCAAATCGAAGCTCTGGAAAAAGGAATAGAACTTGAAGATGGAATAACTGCGCCTGCCAAAGTTACTGTTGTTCAAAAGCGTAAAGATGCGACCATTCTAGAGCTTACTATATTTGAAGGGAAAAAAAGGCAAATTCGGAGAATGTGTGATGCGCTAAAGCTTACGCTTCTTGACCTACAAAGAATAAAATTCGGCAATTTAACGCTTGAAGGGTTGAAAAGCGGAGAGTATAGAACGCTTACGGGAAAAGAGGTTGAAAAACTCCGGCAAATGATGAAATAATAATCCTGTGGTCCGCCAAATTAGAAGTAAACCATTTTTAAGAAGACTACGGGAATCCGTTTCCTCCCCATTCTTTGTACCTTTTTTGATCCTTTTCTTTGCGACAATTACTATTCCCGTAATTTATTTAGTCTCACTGCATCCGTTAGAGATACGGCAACGCGCTGCAACTATCGCAAGCGGGTCGGTAGTCGTAAATACCGATGAAACTTCCTTCCAGACTGCCGCAACCCAAATAATTCCTCCGACAACAATAAACACCATCATCACGGTCTTAATAATAATCGCGCTTGTCTCATTTGTTTTGCTTTTTGTATTCTACCGAAAGAGAAATTATTAAGACTTCTTATCATTTCATAATGGCAAGGGCTTCAACTATCTGAACGTTCGGAAGTTTTAATAGCTCATGCGGGTCAAGCAAAACTTTCGATATACGGTTTCCACCGCCCATAACAATTTGTCCGTTATTAATCACCTTCGAGTCGACAAATACCGGCATGTTTTCAATTCCAAAAACGGTTACTCCCCCTATCTTCATGCTTGTTTCGTGCATGGTTTGTTCTTGCGTCGCAAATGAAGCTTTTTTGACACCCAACAATTGACATACCTTTTTGTTGACGTCCAGTTTTGTAGTTGCAAGAGCTACACATGCTGCATACGTTATCTGCTCCCCTTTCCCGGCAATTATAATTGTGTTTGCCGACTCCGAAAGGGGAAATCCGTATTTATCACAAAAAGTGTAGGTGTCGGCAGAATCTTCATCACATTCAAAAACTTGAAACTTTATGTTATTTTTTCTGAGACTTTCCAATACTTGTGGGTCGACTATTTCCGTTTTATCCATCAGTATCTGAGTATACCAGAATCAATCACTTTCTCCTCTCTTTTTTAACGGGAGTTTTGGAAAAAATCCATAGAATTGATTTTTCTTTTTGGGAGAAAGCCGCAATCTCTTTTGCCGCCACCCGTCGACCTTTCTATCTACGAATAACGCAAGCAGTATGGACACAACCATGGTTGCTACTATCACAACCAAAGGGTACACTGCCGAATTTGAAATGCCGGGGAACAAAGCAACCGTCAGGGTTATTATCAATGTGTGGATAATATAAGCAGGATAGGAAAGTTCTCCGATAAATCTGTCAAAACGGTTTTTCTTTGTATAAGAAAAAACAAAAGGAATAACAATTAAGAGTCCTACGTAATATAACCAATCCGTATGATGGCGCGGGGAAACAAGCGGGATATTAATGTGCAAATAATTATATGAAAAAGTGATGAAGAGAAAAATAATAAAGATAACCGATAATGTCTTTTCCTTGAATTTTATTTTTGACAATCCTGAATACAATTTATAACTTACTCCACCCATCAAAAAAAACGGAACATTTGCAAAAAAACGGTACACGAGAGATTGACCGGAGAATAATTTCATCGGGAATAAAAATTTATAATCAAAAACAAGGACCAAAAGAAGAACAAATAACACGTAGTACCATTTTTTCCGTAAGAGAAACGGTGCAAAGAAATAAAATAACAATTCAAGCTGCAGAGTCCACGCCTGCGATAAAAGCAAAAATCCGGGGTAAGTCTTTGGCTCATAGAAATACTCGGGTGCTATAAGAAGCGTAATATTCCGAAGTGTATCCCAAATTCTTGAAACAATAGTCGTGTGAATTGAAAGATATTCGGACAAAGGATTTTGGAGATGAAAAACAAAAAGAATCAAGAGCACTCCAACAGTCAGCAGAAGACTCACAAAATATACCGGATAAATTCTTAAGAATCTGTTGGAGAGGAAAAGAAAAAAGGAGCTATTTTTTCCGGTGTATTTTTCATTAAGAATAAGACCCATGTAAAAACCCGAGATGACAAAAAATGACCAAACCGCCAAGTCGCGAGAAAGAAGTGTAAATCCAAGAATAGGAGTTGTATGAATGATGACAACTGCGAGAGCATAGATAAAACGAAGTAAACCCATATTTTACCTATTGTAAATGAGGAGTTTTGAGATGTATAGGATTATATTTTCAGTTTGTCACCTTTTTCCCTTAACCATTTTATCTGATTTTTATAGCTCGGGTTTTTGGCGCGGACTTTGTTCCAGAAAAGAACTTTGTGGTTTTTTTCAACAGTATGAACCAATTCATGGATAACAACATACCGGATAACAAGAAGGGGCGCCATAACAAGGCGCCAATTAAATTGTAATCTGTTGTCAGGAGTGCACGAACCCCATTTGGAACTTGTGTCTGAGAAGGAAATTCCGTTATATGGCAGTTTCATCTCTTTTGAATATTCATCAACGAGATTTTTTATGACATGTTTTGCCTGTTTTATATACCATTTTTCCAAAAAACCGTGCCCGCTACGAGCAAGCGCAAGAGGAAAATGCATGATACGGCCTTCTATCTCAATATGCGGGGAAGGGCCCAACAAGAGTTGGTACTCATTTCCTAAATAAAGAAATTTCTCCCCGTTAATAAATTGTTTTGGGACAATTTTGTTTTTGAGAACATGAGCCTGTCTTTCTTCTATCCACTCGCTTTTACTTTTAACAAATGCTTTGATGGCAAATTCAGGAATGGATTTTGGTGCTCTTACCTCCACAACGCCTGTTGGCAAAATTATAATTGCAATTGACTTTCTTTTTGACCGGACGATCTTAAAATCAGTCATTGATTGGGAATGAAATTGTTATCACGGATAAATTCAAATAATTCCTTTCCGATAACGGCATTTCCTTCGGCAGTCCAATGGACAACGTCACTATAATACTGTCTGTTTTTGGGAAGCATTGCATCCAAATCTATGAATGGTACGTCTTTTTTGTCGGCTACTTCTTTTGCAACAGTATTGAACTGGTCCATAGCTTTTGAAACTGATTGCAAGCTTGAGCGTTTTCCATTTTCATAACAAACAAGCGAAGCATAGTCCATCTTGTATTCTTTGAGTTTGCTATAAATGTTGGGTTGGTTTCCCAATATCACTTTTACGTTATCGGATTTCACAACAGTAACAAAATATTCCAAATTTCTTCGGTAACTATTAATACTCGGAAAATCAAAATCAAACTCTTTGCTATTTGCAAATCGTATCTGCTGCGGTCTTTTTTCAAGAATAGGTGTTATATCCGTATATAGGTACAGACTCGCCAGATTAAGAATGTAATCGGCAACAGCAGAATGCACGTTAACTTGAATTATCGGTTTTTTGAAATAGGAAATAACAGGATTCTCAAGTTGGCCTATCAAATGTGAGTAATCGGACTTGTAAGCACCAAGCCTTGTAGGACAAGAGGCATACAAATCGTTTACCCCATGCCACATAATAACCAAATCAGGCTTAAGCTCACTGATGCGAAACATGTAGTCGATGATGGAATGCTCGGTAGTATACCCCTGGACACCTGCGTTAATCACTTCAAATTTCTTGTGATAATAATTTGTTAATTCATCTTCAAGAACTTTTCCGACATTTTTTTCATAGGAAACATCAATATTGATAACCGTTGAACCGCCTACCAACACAATCCTATACGTATCACTGTCTTTTGTTTTTTTGAATTCGTCGTTTCGATAACCCAGAGAGTTAATGTGATATTTTTCGCCCAATCTTTTTGTCATTTTTACCTGCAAAAACGGGTGAATGTTTTCTATTCCATACACATTTTTTTGAACGTTGTAATTTCGCATCCTAAGATATATTTCAGCAACTATCAAACTCCCAAGAATTATCAATACCGTTAATAGAATTTTTGCCCCGGCGGTAAGTGTTATTCTTCTTTTTTTATAATGGTAAATAGACACTCTAAGAATAAATTGCAAAAATTTAACGTAGGGAATAAAAAGGATTAAAAGTGCTATAAAAATCAAAAAATAATGCGAGCTGTATTTACCAAGAACATCCTTGTTATCAGAAGTGTGAAAAACAAAACCGAAAAAAAGAAAAATATATGACCAAACAGCAACGACAAAGTAGATTTTCTTTACTGGATTTTTAATTTTTTGAAATGTTGCGGAAAAAAAAGTAAGCGCCCTATTTTTCGAGTGCTTCGGCATTTTAGTTCTTTTGTCTTAAGAAAGCGGGGATATCAAAGACTGACTCCTCATCATCCTCTTTTCGTGAAGGCTCCTCTGCAACATACGGTGTGTTCCCATTCTGGTTGTTGTAATTATCCTGCTGGTTATAGTCTTGGTTCTGATCCTCAAGTGTGCTTTGGACCATTTGCTGCAGCCTCTTTCTCGACTCGTCAAATCCGGTTGCAATAAGAGTAATCCGAATGCTGTCAAATGCACCTTTATCAATTGTTGCCCCGAAGATAATATTTGCGTCCGGATCTGCAGCTTGGGTGATAATGCGTGATGCCTCTTCAACTTCCTGGAGGGATAGGTCTTCCCCTCCGGCGATGTTAAACAAAACACCGCGCGCCCCATCCATGGAGACCTCAAGAAGCGGAGATGAAATTGCCTGGCGTGCAGCGATTTGAGCTCTGTTCTCTCCGACTCCGACTCCAAGACCCATAAGTGCCGTTCCGGCATCGTTCATGATAGCCTTCACATCGGCAAAGTCCACATTAACATACCCCGACTGCGTAATAAGGTCTGAGATACCTTTTACACCATGACCCAAAACAGAATCGGCAACCCGAAAGGCTTCCAAAAGTGATAACTTTTTGTCTACGCTATCAAGAATTCTTTGATTGGGGACAACGATAAGCGTATCCACATATTCTTTCAATTCCTCAATCCCATCCTCCGCAGCAACCATCCTTCTTGTACCCTCAAAGTTGAACGGTTTTGTCACAACGGCCACTGTCAAAGCCCCAACCTCTTTTGCAACTTGTGCGATAACGGGAGTTGCCCCGGTTCCGGTTCCACCTCCCATACCTGCAGTCAGAAATACCATATCCGAACCCTCCAGAAACTGTTTGATACGCTCTTTACTTTCCTCGGCTGCCGCTCGTCCTACCTCAGGATTTCCGCCGGAACCAAGACCACGGGTAATATTTTCACCGATTTGTAATTTTGAAGCTGCCTGAGAATTGAGTAGCGCTTGGGCATCAGTGTTGACTGCAATAAAATCGACTCCCTCTATTTGACCGTCAAGAACCATTGAATTCGTAGCATTACCACCACCACCTCCGATACCCATAACCCTGATTTTTGCGAAGCTTGCTGTTTGAGGCTTAATTAACA
>CAZMSF010000003.1:6397-63225 GCA_964568885.1 uncultured Gammaproteobacteria bacterium | reverse complement strand
AATATTTCTGTAAAAACAAGTACCAAAACTGCAAGAAGACCCATGTAGATGAGCAATTCGACGAGGGTGAAGCCGGTTTGCCCATTTGTTTTTATCTGGGTAAATATGCCCTGTTTTTTAAATAATTGTTTCATTATGGTGAATAGTTGATGTTTGCATCAAGAATTGTTGGGGTTACATTGAAATCGGTGGTTGAAAGAAATGCTTTATATCTCACGCATTGGGCGGGATTTTGAAATCCTGAGACACCGGTAAGCGGTATTGGTCCGCCTGTTGAAGGGAAAAAAGTGTTCTCCGTTCCGTCCGGCCCGACATATACATATACTGCATTTGTACACGATCCATTTACAGGCATTGTCGCGGCGACCTTAAATTGAAGGGTGCTATTTGCAGGAACTGTGGCGTTGGTACTGAGCCTGTTAAGTACGGCTGCAATACCTAAATCCTGCGGGGAAGATTCGTAGGTACCGGTATCAAGATATGTGCCATCGGGGCCTCCCTGTATGATTTTTAACTCATTTATTCCGGTGTTTGAAACAAGATAGGCAAATTTGTCATTGTCTGCTTCCGTTACGGACGCGAGGTCTGAGAACCCTTGATTAAAGTCGAGGCTGCCGCAATAGGTGGGTGATGATTCGTTGCTTATGTTTACGACTTGGTATTCTGTAGCGTTATTGCTATTGCTGATTCCGTCCTTTCCAACAACTATGGCGCGGGAACCGTTGAATACGGTAAGTGAACGCCGTGGATAGAGTTCGGCGTTTGCACCGCTTCCATAATAGTATCCGCTCGTAGCTCCGCTTGAAGGAGTCCCCGTCAGGAATTTTAGAGCCGACTTATTGGAGGTATCAAGGATATAGAATTGCCAGCTGTCAGGATTACCATCTCCATTTGCGTCAACCGTTCCGTTCGAGGAGATATATGCTCTCGTTCCGTCGGGACTCGCAAAAACAGAATTTGCCGTCTCTTGAGTGCTTGCATTCGAATTGAAATCAAGGGAGCTTATTCTCTTCCATCCCGAATTTCCGCTTGCGATTGTTCCGCAGGTATTATTGCTAACCGCCGGACTCGTGCTTCCATTAGGGATACTTGTGACATTTGCGATGTCAAATTCAGGGTCGGTACCTGCTCCAACAGCAGCATACACATAGGTGCTGGAACCGACTTTGACTGGATAAATATCATTGTCCGCATAGATTTGAGTGTTCCCTCCATCCATGCAAGCAGCTTGACCGGCAGATTCGGAACCCCAATTGGTGCCTGTATTCCCTGCTGCATACTTTCGGACTCTGCTTGTTGTTGCATTACAATCCAGCCCGTCAAGTTCAATTCTGCAGCCTACCATATCAAGTCCGTTATTTTGCGATTTGCTATCAATATTGCTAAGGTCGAAAGTATAGAGAAACCCTCCGGAAACAACGTATCCCTTGTCATCCAAAACTGCAATCGAGGCAGCTCCGGCGCCATAAGGTGCCTGGTCGCTTGTCGTAAGTGTTCCCCCACTGTAGTGCACCTTAACCGAAGCCCAATCAAGAGAAAAATCGCGTGAAGTGTCGCTCGCGACATCGATGACCCGTACCCGAAAGTTTGAGTTCGAAAAATCAGTATCACTCCAGGTTCTTCCCCAATTATCTGAGGCTGTTCCCAGGGTGTATGTTGCATTGCTTGTTGTGAGATTGCTTGTCGTTTTGGTTGTAGTCCAGCTTGCCCCTCCGTCCCATGATAGCTGTACGCAAATTTTGGGGGAGCCGGTAGTGCTATCTGCTTTGGCATCAATTCTTACCTCAATGCCGTCCACTGTAGTGCCTCCCGGAAGGCTCATTCCGTAGTTATAAAACTGGTGCTTATCTTTGTCCGCGCCCGTGCAATTCGTTCCTGTTCCGTTACCGCTATTTGAATCGGTTGCATATGAATTATTCGACGAGTACGCTCTCGTAGGGTTCGTTTCATAACCGTTTCCATCCCCACCGGAGTCTGCGGCATTTGAGGTCGGATTTAGAAATCCTGTATCAAGACCGGTTCCCGGTTGGTAGATTTTGGTATCAAAATACGTCCAATACTTGTAGATTTTATTTACATAATCTTGGTACTCACCGTTATTTGTACTATCGTTACTTGAGTCATTGTCATCAACAAGAATTGCTATGACCTCGTGATCCGATTTTGTCGTTGCGAGAAGAGCATAAAGTTTTCCGCTCCCCGATTTATAATATTTCACAGCATTCGTGATAAAACTATTGTCAAGCCCGGGAGTTGAAGGGACTAGGGACACATTGCTGTATTTCGCAGGGTCGAGAGTAAATATTCCTCTTTGGGTTGGAACAGGTGGATCGGTGTCGGCGGTCACCTTTATGTGTGCAAGTTTAACGGAATTCGAGGCGGTAGGCGATGTTGCAACGAAAACGTCATTAGGAATTGTGATGCTCATTGCACTCGCAGTCGCAGATACCGCAACAGGGGGTCCGTCAGGAAGGGTTATGGTAGCTGCGGAAAAGCTTGGAGAACACCATTTCCCTTTTGTGTTAGGGGCAAGAGTTATCTCTCCTCCCGAGGTGTCGGTGACTGAAGCGTCCGACAAAGTTCCGGAATTAAAATCCGCTACACTTGTCTGTGTCTTTGCCGTGTTTTGTAAATAGCGGGTGACATAAATCGTTGAATCTACCGAAGAAGCATACGGTTGTCCCCAGGTAACTTGTATATATACTTTTTTCGTTGAGGGGTCGAAAGTTCCGCCGTTTTCAACAACCACGCCGTTTGCATCACGGTATACATCACTTACCGTAATGGTGCGCGTTAAGCCGTTGACAGTTTCACTTCCGGAGGCAAATGCCCAGTTATTGCCCGTAATAAGCGGGTGATAGGTACCGTTTACCGAAAAAAGAGACCATCCTTGGCCCCTCACATTTCTTACCACCTCTTCCGCTTCCTTCATAAGCGCTACCGCCTGCACACGTTGTCCTTGCTGCGCTTTCCCTTGTTTTGAAGAGAATAGACCGGTAAGAAGAGCGGGGAGCATAATAGCCGTGATTGCTATTGCCAAAAGCATCTCGACGAGCAGCTGCCCTTTTTGATTAGTCAACTTGAGTAATAGTCCCATATTTATTGAAATGAATTGTTTTTGTCTTATTTGACGAAGTGTTGGTTAAAGTGATTGTGTTTTGGTTGGACTGGAAATTAACGATTTCGCCGCTCTCGGATGCAAAAAGAACAGTGGTATTTGGAAAAGTTGTACTGAGGGTGTATCCGTTTTCAACCGGTACTGAAAAATTGGCTGTGTCTGCCGAATTATAATTGGTTCCATGGAACATCACATATTGGTTGGAGAGAATTTTTATTCCGTAGTTATCGGGAGTCCCCCGGCCTTCGGTGTCTCCCACCATAGCTTTGATTTGCTGGTTTTTTAAATCGGAGGTAATAACGGAAGTGGTTGTTGCGTTTGTAGAAATAATTCTTACGTTAAAAATACTTATAAAGGCAATTGAGAACAATAGACCCAAAATGCCAACAACCAAAAGCAGTTCGACAAGCGTTAGTCCTCCCTGATAATGTAATGCGGTGTGTTTCATTAGTGTCCACCAACTTGTCCGATAAGCCCGTAGATTGGGGCAATAATTGCAAGCATCATTCCTCCCACCAGAACACCGACAAAAATAAGCATAAGCGGCTCCAGAAGGGTCGTTAGGGTTTTAAGAGTTTTCTCTACTTGATAATCAAGGTATTCGGAAACGTCTTGCATCGACTTATCAAGAGAACCGCTTTTCTCACCGGCCTCGGTTATCTTTATCATAATATTTGGAAAAATATTCTTCGCAAATTTAAGCCCGTCTGATAATTCGCTTCCCCCAAGAACCACTTCCTTGCAGTGAGCAATCGCTTCGGAAACTTCCCGTTTTACAACTACCTCTTGGGCCAGTTCGAGGGCAGCCGCAATTGGGATTCCTGCATTAAGTAAAAGAAACAAACTTCTTGAGAAACGGGTAAGATCGATTTGTTTGGCAAGTGTTGAGACGAGCGGAAGCATGAAGAGGAGATGAAGAAAAGCACGTTTCTTTTCTCTGTAAAGGAAAAATACACCGGCAATAAGCAAAGCGATACCAATGACAACAAAAATTGTATATTTAGTCAAAACCTGTGACATACCGATAAGAATTTGGGTCGGGAGGGGAAGCGCTACATTAAGCCGAAGGAAAACTCCTGAAATTTTAGGAACGACCACGACTAAAATCATCACCAAAACTCCTGCAAAAACAAAAAAGATAAGGACGGGATACGTCAGTGCGCCCTTAATCTTGTCCATAAATTCCGCATCTTTTTTTATTGAGGCCTTCAGGTCGGTGAGAGTAACGTCAAGAGTTCCTGCTTCTTCGGATGCTTTAATGAGGTTGACGGTTATTTTGTCGAATATTTTCGGGAAGCGCGAAAAGGCGTCCGATACATGACTTCCTTGAGATAAGTCAGCTTTGAGTGATTCAAGAAGCTTTTTTTGACTTCCTTTTGCGTCTTCAAGAAGGGAATCAACTACCTCCAAGATGGGAATCCCTGCCGAAAGCATCGTTGCCAGGTTACTGATAAGACCCAATTTTTCCGCTGTTGAAAGTCGTAGCGATTCCGGATTTGAGCTGTTAAATAATGTCATAGCTTTGTTTAGAGTGATTCGACTTTCGTGACCCTCAAAACCTCTTCAAGTGTCGTAACACCTCTTGAGACTTTGTTGAGCCCGTCGTTTAACATGGTTGTCATTCCTTCTTCAATTGCGCGCTTTGCAATCTGATCCGAATCATTTTTCGCCGTAATAAGATTTCGTATCTCCTTTGTTACTTCCAGTACTTCAAAAAGGCCGACGCGTCCGGTATACCCCGTAGAGTGACAAATCTTACACCCTTTGCCGCGGTATAAACGGATATTTTCTTTTTCCCCAAAGTGTTTGGTAATAAGGGTTGATGGAAGGTTCTTGGTAAGGTCGGTACGCAAAATATCGTATGACACTTTGCACATTTCGCAGATTTTACGGATTAGGCGCTGACCGATAATAACATTCACCGTTGATGCGACGAGAAATGGTTCAACTTTCATATCAATCAGCCTGGGAAGTGCGGTAGCAGCGTCGTTCGTATGAAGTGTTGAAAGAACCAAATGTCCAGTGAGTGCCGCATTCACTGCAATACCGGCAGTTTCACCGTCCCTGATTTCTCCCACAAAAACGACATTCGGGTCTTGCCGCAATATCGAACGGAGCCCGTTTGCAAAAGTGAGGTCGGTTTTTTGATTTACGTTGATTTGGTTGACCCCTTTTATACGGTATTCGACCGGATCTTCAATTGTCGTAATATTTTTTTCCCTTGTGTTCAAAATCTTTAAAATGGCATAGATGGAAGTGGTTTTTCCGCTTCCTGTCGGACCCGTTGAGAGGACCATGCCATATGACTTGCTGTATGCAGCAGTCACTTTTTTCAAATCCTGTTCGCTCATACCCAAATCTATCAGTGAAAATTGCCGGAAGTGTGAGGCAAGAAGCCTTAATACGGCCTTTTCCCCATCTGCGATAGGAAGGATTGAGACGCGGATATCCAAATTTTCCTCGTCAAGTTTTATTCTCATTTTCCCATCCTGCGGGGAAAGGTGTTCGTCGGTGCGTAGTTTTGAAAGAATTTTTATTCTTGAGATAATGCGCTCATGAAAATTTTTAGGAAAATACAAAACGTCATGGAGAATACCGTCAATTCTAAATCGGACAAGCGAATCCTTCTCTTCGGGTTCTATATGGATATCGGAAACTTTATCCTGATAACCGAATTCGACCAGAAGATTTACAATTTTTTCAATTGGCGCAGCGTCCGTTACCTTTGAAACGTCCGTTATCCCAAGTTCTTTTTGCAGCAGCTGCTCAAAAGATTTTTGCAGGTCCCGTTTGTAAATCCTCAGTATGTTGTCGATATCCCGTTCGGTTGTAAGATAGGGTATTACCTTAAGGCCGGTTTTCTTGCTTATTGCCGCCAAAATTTCTGTGTTTCGAGGATCAACTGTTGCTACCTTCAGTCCGTCCGAGCCTTTTTCAAAAGGGATAATCTTGTGCTTGCGCGCGATTTTTTCAGGAACAATCCGAAAAACGTCTTCAGGAATTGAAAGCTTTGAGAGAATGATGAAAGGGATATGAAGAAAATCTGCAATGAGGATGCCTAAATTTTCATCCGAGACGACATCTTTCTCGATGAGCGCGTCCACAAGGCTAACATTTGAATTCTTAGAGAATTCTTCAAGCTCTTGTAGGCTTTGTTCTGTTGCAAGCCCTGTCTTTAAGACAAGTCCTTTTATTTGGTCATCAGATAAAATCATGGGCAGAGTTCTGATTTATTAGTCTTTTTTAAAATTGCTCATCGTTTGATTTACTTTTGCAAGTAAATTGTCGAAATCAAAAAAAGTCTTGTTAACATAATCGGTTGCTCCCAGTTTTTTTGCCTTTTCAATATCTGAGGTTTGCCCCAAGGTTGAAAAAATGATGACGGGGACTTTGGCGAGGCTTTGATGTTTTGATATCTCAGCCAACACCTCAAAACCGTCTTTATTTGGCATTATTAAATCAAGTAATACCAAATCTGGTTTTACGGTCATCAGTTTTTGCAAAGCTTCGTTGCCGTCTCCGGCCACTTCAACCTGAAATCCATGCTCGGTCAGCTTCCGAGAATAGAAGCTCTGAAAAAACAAATCATCTTCAGCAAGCAAAATCCTCATGCCGCAATATCTCCCATCTTCTCAGACACTTTTTTTATTTGGTTCTCCAGCTCTTTTACCAACAGAGAAAGGCTTGTGACGAGTTCTTTGTTTGCGGTAAGGATTGTGCCTTGGGGGCGGATATTTGCGATAATTTCGGAACACAATTTGGTAATCTCCTGGTAGCCCATCATTTGAGATGAACCCTTTAGTGAATGGACATGACGAAAAATTTCTTTGATGTCGGGAAGAGAAGAGGAGGACAGGAGTGATTCGAGCGCTTGAATATGCTCTCGTGCGGTTTTTAAAAACAAGGTATTATAACCAGCAATATCCCTGGGTGTCATGAGGTAATCATACAATATTAAGAAGCTCTCTGACAAGGCAACGGAGCCTCTATCCTTGATTTATGTAGCGGTGTTACCTAAACTAAAAACAGGGAGTATTGTGCTTTTGAAAAGACCATGACTGCATTTCTTGCCTATCCATTATATTTACTTATCTTTTGGTATAAAGATGTAACACTCGGCCTTTTTGGTTTTTTTGCCGCTTTTAACAGGTATATAGCAACGCTTCTTTCCCTGCCGAATTTAGTCCGGACTTTTTTCAAACCTCTAAAGAACGAATACCGTGATGGACTTGTCCTATTCTCCATCGGTTTTGGGATGGTTATAAAAACGGTATTTATTTCGGTCTCATTACTGGTTCTTCTTGTAATGCTTTTTATAGAGGTATTTATAGTTCTATTTATTGTTCTACTTCCTATTTTGCTTTTTGTGCTATTAATAAGCCCAAGAACACTATTGCGATGAACGATAATCATTATTTTTTATATTACTTTTTTGACAACCCCTTTATTAGGTGGTTGCGTGTTTTACTGTTTTTTCTTATTGGTATAATCGTTTATCTCAACCTGGGAAATATGGAATTTATTATCCGTATTCTTCCCCTGTATTTTTTCCTCATCCTTCAGGAGTTTTTTATTCATTTCAAATTGGAGAATAGTCTGCCGAAAAAGAAAATAACTGACGATTTTAATCACATTATTGAATGTGTTGATTTTAAGACGCGCGTTCTTTTAGAACGGCACAAGGATATGGAATCGGTAATCCGCGACATTGAACATTTTTCGGAGATAAAATCCTTTAAAAGACTCCTTAATCTTGAAAAAATTCCATTAGAAAGCAAGATTCCCGAGAACGATGTTTTGGAGAAGGTGAGAAGTGTCGTGGGTATGGTAAAAGGGACGTATGTGCACGCCCTGGATGTTTTTACCGCGTATATCTTGCTTTCCGACGCTCAAAATAAATTTCTTTTCAATCAGGAACTTTTTGAAAAAGACGTAGTAACCATTCTCGCGTGGGTAAGAAGAGAGTACCGGATTGATAAGCCGCACCATTACCATTTAAGTTTTACCGGTAGCGGAGTATTCGATTTCTTCATATTCGGATGGAGCACTCAGCTTGCTCGGGTCGCAGCTAATTTTACCGGTGAGGCTCTCATGAAAAAACATTCGGAGCCGATTGCTCGTGAGAGCGAATACGATCTTTTGGTAACTGCGCTTTCAAAAAGCTCCTCAAGCAACGTTCTTCTTGTTGGACCGGCCGGGGTAGGTAAAACGGCTCTTGTAACGCAATTTGCTATCGACTCAAATCAAGGAGCATTGCCGAATGTTGTGTCAAACAAAATTATTTTTCAATTGTATCCTGAACGGTTGATTTCCGGAGTAAGCAATCAGGGAGATTTGGAGGAGCGGTTCGTTACTGTCTTTTCAGAACTCGCGCATTCGGGAAATATTATCGTCTACATTCCGAATATCGAGAATATTTTCGGAGGCGGAGGTCTCGACATGGACATCTCAGGGGCTTTAGTCGAGTACCTCAACAGCAGTAGGATAAAAATCATTGGGAGCACGACTGAAAATGCCTATAAGGAATATATCTCTCAAAAACTTGAGATTAAGGAATTATTTGATGTTGTCGAAATGAGAGAGCCGGACGAGGAATCTTCTCTATTTATGGTGATGGAGAAAGCAAAAGAATTGGAACTTCTTAATAAGGTAAGGATTTCCTATGATGCGGTGAAGGAGGCATGCGCTCTTGCGAATTCATATGAAACCGAAGGCATTGCAATGCCCGGCAGCGCGGTCCATTTATTGGATGACACTATTGCATACGGTTTGACTCATGGTATCAAACACATTTCCAAAAAGAACGTACAGGAATATGTTGAGGAGAAAAAACATATTGTGCTCGATGAGCCCACAGAGGAAGAGAGCCAAAAACTTCTCAAGCTTGAAGAGCAAATACATAACGACATTGTTTCGCAAAACGAAGCGGTTACTGCTATCTCAAATGCAATGAGAAGAGTAAGAACCGGGATGAAAAATGATAAGAGGCCAATTGCGTCCTTCCTTTTTCTCGGACCGACCGGAGTCGGAAAAACACAGACTGCAAAAGCTTTAGCAAAAGCGTATTTTGGGAACGAAGAAATTATGATACGGCTCGATATGAGCGAATATCAACAGCCGGATTCGGTCGACAGGTTTTTGGGAAGACCGGGCGTCTATGACGAGACAATTCTTGATAAGGTGGCGCGTAATCCTTTTTCTCTTCTTCTTCTTGATGAATTTGAGAAAGCATATCCTCATATTCTCGACCTTTTCCTGCAGGTTTTGGATGAGGGGAGGCTTACCGATAATGCGGGAAAGACCGTATCATTCGCAAATTGCATTATCATTGCAACGTCCAACGCAGGGAGCGAGTTTATCCGCGAGGCGGATAATGATGGGGCGTTGAGTGAGAATCTAAAAAATGCACTTATTGAAAAAGTTCAGGAATCGGGAACTTTCAAACCGGAACTCATTAACCGTTTTGATGATGTGATAGTTTTTAAACCCTTAACCGAAGCAGACGTATCCAATGTTTCAAAGCTCCTTTTGAAAAATGTAATTGACGAAGCCGCAAAAAAGCAGATTACTCTTTCCTACGATGAAGCTGTACCCGAATACATCTCAAAACATGCATACAGTATTGAATTTGGTGCCAGAAACATCAAGAGGTTCATTGAGCAATCGGTTGAAAATCAACTCTCAAAACTCATCCTATCAAATACACTTATCCATGGAGGAAGTGCCCGTATAGTGATTGAAAACAATACGCTTGTCATTAAAGTTTAAATTCCATATACTAAAAATTACACATGAAATACGCCTTTTTTGAATTAGAGGATTGGGAGAAAGAATATTTCCAGAAAGAAATTCCTAATAACGAGCTTGTTTTTTTTGACGAGCCTCTTTCACAAGATACTCCCGGGCTTGAGACATTTGAAATTGCCGTAGTCTTTATCCATTCGCAACTCAATAAAGAACTGCTGGATAAAATGCCAAATCTCAAATTTGTGACAACTATGTCAACCGGGTTTGACCACATCGATTTGGTCGAGTGCAAGAATAGGAATATTCCGGTCTCAAATGTACCAAGCTACGGAGAGACTGTTGTTGCGGAGCATACATTTGCATTGCTTCTTTCAATTGCCAGACGTCTGTCCGAATCAACAGAGCGGGTGAAAAAGGGTAATTTCATGCCCGGAGGGCTCACCGGTTTTGAGTTAAGAGGAAAAACAATCGGGGTGATTGGAGTTGGAAGCATCGGTACCAATGTCATAAAAATCGCGCGCGGTTTTGGAATGAATGCCATTGTCTATAAAAGGACCGCCGACTACGCACTTGAGAAAGAATTGGGTTGTAAATTTGTCGACCTTCCCATACTCTACCAGCAATCGGATATTGTGACACTTCACATTCCGTATTCAAAAGAGACACACCATTACATAAATGAAGAGGCATTTTCGCAGATGAAAGACGGAGTGATTGTTCTTAATACGGCGCGCGGAGCGCTGATTGATACGGCAGCACTTCTTCGTGCTCTTGAATCGGGGAAGGTAAAAGCCGCGGGACTTGACGTTTTGGAGGAAGAACCGTTGCTTGAGGAGGAGAAAGAGCTTTTGACCAAAACGAAGACATTTGAAGCGGATAAATTAATGACCATTCTGCAGGACCATATGCTGGTTAACCATCCAAATGTCGTTATTACCCCCCACAATGCATTCAATAGTACAGAGGCACTTCATAAAATAGTTGAGACAACTCACGAAAATCTGGCCGGTTTTACCAATGGCGCTCCCCTCAATGTTGTTGCTCCCCACGAATAGCTTTGCTATATAGTGTGCAGTATAATTTCCTAATCACGCTATGAATTTTACTGATTATTCTGAGAAAGCGAAAGGGCTTATCCAAGAACAACTCCGGCAATTTCTTTCGGAAAAAAAGAGGGAAGACATTCCTGAAAGTTTCAAAAGGCAAAAAGCAATAGAATCACTGGAAGAATTTGTATTGAGGGGAAAATTGATACGTGGGACGTTGTTTCTTTTGACTGTTGAATATTTTGGAGAACAAATTTCGGAAAAGCATATTAAAGTTGCCTGCGCCATAGAACTTGTGCATTCGGCGCTTCTTATTCAAGACGATATTATAGACAATGACGCAATACGAAGAGGAGAGAAATCAATACACACCAAGTACCGGGATATAGGTGGACACGTCAAAGCATCAGACCCGGGCCATTACGGCGTATCTGTTGCAATAGTTATTTCAGACATTGCCTTCTTTTTGGCATTTGAGTTGCTTTCTTCTTTTGAAGAGTCTACCCTTGGCAACCTCTTAAAATTTTATTCTCATGAGATATATCTTGTAGCGCTTGCTGAAGGAATAGACTCCGAATTCGGACAGACAAAAATTGAACCGAATGAAGACGATATCTACTCCGTTTATCACTACAAAACCGCGCGCTACACCTTTTCGATGCCCTTTGTTATGGCGGGAGTTGTATCTTCCGCTTCCTCAGAGACAGTCAAGCAATTGGAAAAAATTGGTGAATTGGCCGGTACCATATTCCAATTGAAGGATGATGTTATCGGGATTTTCGGAAGCGAGGAAGTTATTGGAAAACCGGTCGGCTCCGATATTAGAGAAAATAAAAAAACCCTTATTAGGGCACTTCTTTATAAAATGTGTGATGAAGACGAAAGGAAAAAACTTGATATGTCTTTTGGTAATCCAAGTCTAACAAATGCGCAGCTGGAAGAGGTGGTAGCACTTGCAAAAAAATATTCAATTGAAGAGATAATCAACGAAAAAATTAAAGAAATAGCGGATGAACAAAATGAGCTGTTCGGAAAACTCCCCGACAACGGAGCATACAAGAAAGTGTTTGCAGATTTATTGGTTTTTAATTTGAAACGAACGTATTGAACCATCGTGATATCATAAAAGATATGAATATTCTGTTAAGACTTTTAGTCCTTGTCATAGCGGTGTACGTTGCGTCTTACATAATTCCTGGGATAAAAATCGATTCCCCACAGTCGCTTATTGTTGTCTCAATTGTGCTTGGGATAATAAACACATTTATAAAACCGGTCCTTGTTTTTCTTACACTGCCATTGACCGTTGTGACACTTGGGATTTTTCTTTTGATTTTAAATGGACTGCTTGTTCTTTTGGTAGGGAATATTGTTCCGGGTTTTCACGTTGCCGGTTTGCTCCCTGCGATACTATTTAGTATCGTCGTTTCTCTTACTTCATCACTTCTTGGAAAATTTGCTTAGAGGCCGGTTGTTGCCTGGTTGAGTTCCGTTCCATCTGCAGTAGGATCAGGAATTTGCTCATTGAGGATTTCATCATCGGTTGGAGTGACGGTGGGAACAGCTGTGGGCGCAACAAGAGTATTTGTTGTTGTAGTCTTCGGTTTGGTGTAGGTTGGGGCAGAAGCTGTTTTTGAGCTCTGGGTAATGATGATATAGTAGAGAGCCCCCAGGACAACTATTAATACCACCAATATCACCGCAACCAAAAGGAGTCCGCTGTTTTTCTTTCCCTCGGAAGATGCGACTACGGGTGCTTGCACGGCAGGAGTAGGGGGAGTTACCGGTGGTGTCATTTGTGGTGCAGCAGCGGGTGGCGGAGTGGGAGAAGCGCCGGCAGCAGGCGGTGTAGGAGGAGTTGCTCCTACGGGAGGAGGTGTCATTTGTTGGTTGTTTAGTGTTTTTTCATCCATAGTACGTATAACAAACTTTTATTATGGCGTCGGTGTGACGGTTGCTGTTACGCTCGGCGATGGCGTTGGGGTCACTCCCATAAGCTGTCCAAGGTCTTTATATGCCTTTACAACTGCTTGTTGAGCCGCCAAAACTTTTGTACGGACCGCTTTCATGTCCGTCATAAATTGTTGGATAGTTGTTGAAGCCGCGCTTTTCAAAGCAGTATCGGTTGTTATATTCATTGTATACGTTTTTGCAGCCTGTTCGGTAACCGCTTGTTTGGCTGCATCAATTGCGCTTTGCGCAGAGGTAATGTCTGCAGCAAGCTTTGTAGTATTTTTCCCTTCGGATTTAAGTGCTGCCTCTTTTGTAGATATTTTTCCAAGGACAGTAGTTAATCTTTCAAGAATTTTGGTCATTTCATTCGTTCTGTTGGTGTTGATTGTTCCGATTCGTAAATCTAAATTATTGATGATTTGCTTCTTTTTCTCGTCCTTTATCGCAGAAACTTTAGCTTTAAAGTCATCCCGGGCTTCAGATGTCTTGTCTTTCAGCTCGCTTTTTGCTTCCTTTGTCTCTTCACGAAGCGCTGCGACCGGTTTTTTAGGAAGTCTCGTATTGGTTGTAGTTGGTGTTACTGAAGTCTCGTTCGTTTCGGTGGTTGTTGTGGTTAGGGTTGTAGCAGAATCCTCAGCAAGTGCAAATGCAGGATACGCTAGGAAAACAAAAGAAGACAACACGATGAGCAGTTTTTTCACAATACCCTATGATAGCTAAAATATTTGCGTTATGTCAAGTTTCAGAAGAAGGTATTAGTGGTTCTTATGAAATTTATTATAATAATATTTGACAGAAGATGAGCGGTCTAATTCATATGCTCTTGTTATATCAATTCTGGCGTTCTCTTTATTCCCATGTTTATATTCAAGTTTTGCCAAATTTACCCAAAGCGCTACATCTTTCGGATACTTTTTAATTGCTTTTTTTATAAATTCGATTCCTTCCTTTTTGTCACCGTATACCAAATATAACGCCGATACATTATCATAGGTTAATTGATAATCCCCGAATCTCAACGACTTTTTATATGCATCCATTGAGTCTTTGTAATTTCCCAGGAAAAAATTTGCAGCGCCTAAATTGTTATAGCTAACAGAAGTCGGATAAATTTCTATGGAATTTTGAGCATGAACTTTGACGTTTTGATAGTCTTTTTTAGTAAAATAATAAAAGGACAGTTCATCTTCCAAGTTGTATGCTTCTTTTGAGACTTTTAAATCATGAGTTGCAATAGTTAAATCATTCCTCCAATCAAAACTTCTGACAAAGGTACGTATTGATAAAAGGCAGATAATTACTATTATGCCAAAGATGAGTTTTTTACTTTTTAGGTTTATTTTGAAATATGTCGCAATGATTCCTAGCATGCCTAAGATTCCAACCATAGGAAAATAAAACCATCGTTCGGCAACTGTACCGTCAAGTGGAATTATCTGCAGATGCAGCATGAGTCCGGCAATGCACCAGACCAAAAAAAAGAGAAACACCCGGAATAATTTTTTGTTTTTTCGTATCCTTTTGAAAAATATGGATAACAGGACTGTACAACTGATTGCGACAAGAAGAGGCGCAACAAAATTGAAAAAAGTTATGTTCGTATGAACCCATAAATGTGACATAGAAAGTTCATAAGGAAAAAAGAACGTCTTTATATAAAAGAAGAAAATCGATGGGACATTAAAAAGACGCATGAATATATCTGTCTTTTGAATTGGTACCGTGATAGCAATGTGCGCTATCATTTGGCTTGCATATGTTTTGAGTCCCACATACAGTGTGAGCGTTGTGATTCCTCCGAATATGAATGCTTTCATTTGTTTTTTCTTGAAAAGAAGAAGATAGAAAAATGATATGAATAAGAATAATCCTCCCGTTTCTTTTGATAACAATGAGAGAAGAAGCAGTATAAAAGAGGAAAAAATGCTTTTTTTTGAAGTACTTTTTTGGAGGATAAGAAGTCCTGTGATACCAAAGAAGAAGTAGAGTACATCCTGGGTTGCGGCAAGGTAAAATGCGCTTTCGCTATTTATGGGATGAATAAGAAATAATATTGAAAGAATGAGCGCATAATGCGGATTAAAAAACCTTTTGAAAAGAAGAAAAACCAAACATGAATTGATGATAAACAATAGAATTTGGAAAAAGTGGAATGCGAGCGGATTTAATCCGAAAAAAGCATAGACTACGGAATAAAATGTTGTAAAAAGTGGTTTATAAGATGTTCCGAAAATCTGATACTTTTCACTATTAACTCCAAAGTTTTCAAGGAAGTGATGTGGGATATTCTGAAGTTTAAGATTATGTATATTATCGACAATTTGAGGAAAATCATCACACACAAAACTATTGAAAATTCCGTTAAAAAAAACAAAAGCGCCCAGGATTACGAGGATAATAAATTCTCTAAAGGATATTATGTGAGAGGAGAGGTATTTAAGCTTTTGGAGCATAGATACTCAAAATTCTATAATAGAATGTTATATTTTCCCATTCTTAATATCATTTCTTAATTTTTCAACGTACGCATTGAAGTAAAAAAGATTGTGCATTGTCATAAGCCGAAGGCCGGTTATTTCCTTTGCTTTCAAAAGATGGGCGATGTAATTTCTCTTGTAATTTTTACACGTTTCGCATTCGCATTTTTCATCAAGTGGTTTTTTGTCAGTCAAAAATTTCGATTTTCGCATGTCGAGCCTCCCATATGATGTAAACGCGATGCCGTGTCTTGCGTAGTGGGTGGGAGTGATGCAGTCGAACGTATCAATGCCGGCTTTTATAATTGGTTCAATATCTTCAAGATGACCAATGCCTAAAAGGTGTATAGGTTTTTCGTGTGGCAGGAAAGGGAGTGTAAAACTTAACATGTCGGTCATCGTGTGCTTTTCATCCCCGAATTCTCCCCCTATCCCAAATCCGTCAAAAGGGAGTGAGCCTATGAATTTGGCCGATTCGGTTCTTAAATCCTCAAATTTTCCGCCCTGTACTATGCCGTAGAGAGCCTGGTCGGTTTTTTTACTGTCAAGGCAAATTTTTGCCCATCGGTGAGTTTTTTCTAAAGAGCGTTTTGTATAATTGTAATCGGCAACGGGAGAGGTGCACTCATCGAATGCGAACATGATATCGGCTCCGATTTTTTCCTGTATTCTTATCGATTCTTTCGGCCCGATAAATAATTTTCTGCCATCAACAGGACTTCTGAAAAAGACTCCGTCTTCAGTAATTTTTACGTTTTTTGGTTTTTTCCCGGCCTTAATGGTAAGGTCGGATTTTTGTTTTAGGATTTTTCCGACGCCATGATCGCGGCCAAATCCTAACGAAAAAACCTGAAAACCGCCGCTGTCGGTCATAATGGGTCTATCCCAGTTCATGAATGTATGTATCCCGCCGGCTTTTTTAACAAAATCCTCGCCGGGCTTTAAATGCAGATGAAAAGTATTGGCAATAAGAATTTGAGTGCCCGCTTTTTTTGCCTCCTCGGAGGTTAATGTTTTGACTACGGCTTGGGTTCCTACGCCTACGAATGAAGGCGTTTCTATTTCTCCATGGGGAGTTTTAAGAACGCCTATTCTGGCGTTGGATTTCTTGCTTTTAAAAACAGTTTTGAATTCAATCATGAAGAGTATTATATCAATTTTGAGGTAGAAATGCCTTTAGTGGAGTTTTTTTGCAATAAGACTCAAATCCCCATTTAAAATAATAGATTTTAGACCGTGTACTTCTTCTTTAATTTCTAATTCTTCATCGACCGGATTGAGAACAAAAATAGGTTTTTTATTAATAAAGGCCAAAGTCATCTCCATAAGGGCATTTCCTCCGATATATCCTTTAAAACCCTTTTTTTCATAGTTGGTGACAAGGATTGCATCACATTCGACAACTTTCTTGAAGTGACCAAGCATGAGTTTAGTCTTTTTGGAATAATCACTCGGATTTTTATACCACGTCTTGTAATGAGACACGTCAAAATCATTATTTTTTTTCATGATTTTTGCGGTTTTTGGGATTTTGACGGCAAACCCCATCTTTTTGAGTTGCTTTTCGATTTCAAGAACCTGTCGATAGTGGGTTGCGGATGAGCAGATAGTGATTATCTTTTTGCTGCTCACTTTTTATCGAAGTATAGGGTGACTGTTGAAGTTATGGTTTGTGTGCCCGGCTGCAAGTCCGGAACGGGAGCATTAGTGCCTCCCCCCATTCCCATCGCTTCCTTGCTGTAGAGCATGGGAAGCGGGCCGGGGCTATTGGTGCTCTCTACAATATTTGTTACTTTTCCTAGCTTAATTCCCAATTGTGAAGCGAGTTTTTGGGCTTGTTCTTTTGCGTTATCAATTGCTTTCTGGCGTGCCTGTTCCTGGTAATTCTCAGGTTTGTCTATCGAATAATTTGTGCCCATTATTTGATTTGCTCCCCCTTTTGTTCCTGCTTCAATTACTTGGGGAAGCTTTGCCGTGTCTTTTACTTTGATAGTTACCGTTGTATTTCCGTTGTAGCCGGTGATAACTCCTGTTCCTCCTTTTGAGTAATCATAATTTGGAGTGATGGAGTAGTTGGATGTCTTAATATCTCCTGCGCCAATTCCAAGCTGTTTTACGTTTTCAACAATAGAGTTGTTGACCGAATTGATTTTGCTCTGTGCCTCGTCAATTGTTTTGGCGTCATTGTTGACAATACCCAGGTCAACAGACGCGGTGTCGGGGACAATGTCAACCTTTCCGACTCCAACCACCGCAAGCTCACCCGATGCTTGTTTTTGGGTAATTGTGAGCGGGTAGGAAATGTTGAAATAATTGATGACCCACAGAAACAGTAATGTCACTAAAAGCAGCAATGAATAGAGGGAGAGGATTTTGTTCTGGGAGAAGTATTCTTTCACATCATTCATATAATAAGTTTAGAACAAGGGGGTCGTTAAATCAAGATTTTAGCGTGATTTTCCGTCCCTTTTTTTCAATAAATTCTTCTCCTATAAGTTGTCTTAAGGCTTCGTTGAAAAATCTCCTATTCTCAAACTCCTTCGCAAGTAAGAGAGTGTCTTTCTCGCCGTTAATTAAAAGTTTAAGAATCTTTCCCCGCATTTGTCTGACTGAACCTTCGAATGTAGTTTGGGTTTTGTAGTGTTTACTTTTCCTGTTGGGATTTGTTCCCGCCTTTCCCAAATAGACGCCGTAATCCATTAACGCGTAATAGAAATCCCGGGGATTTTTTGTATCAAGTGAAGCCTCTATGAATGGGTACAATTCTTTATCGGCGACGCCTTCTTTTTCACGGAAGAATTCATGGATAAATACGCGGCGTATATTGGTTTCGATAAATACCGCAGGTTTATTGAATGCAAATGCTATTACCGCACCTGCGGTATTTGGGCCTACGCCGGGAAGTGTGACGAGTTCCTCTTTGAGGCTGGGAAGTATCCCATTATACTTTTCACAAACGGTCCGGGCAGTCCTTTGGAGGTATAGAGCGCGCCTGTTGTATCCCAGCCCCTGCCATTCCTTTAAAACAGTGTTTTGGGGCGCGTATGCCAAGTGTGAAAAGGTAGGAAATGCTTTTAGAAAGCTTACATACTTTTGGCTAACTCTTTGTGTTTGGGTTTGCTGTAGCATAATTTCGGAAACCAAAATTTTATAAGGATTGTCCGTCTTCCTCCACGGGAAATCTCTTTTGTTGTTCTTATAAAACTCACGAAGTTTTTCTTTGAATTTACCGATGCGGTTCATCAATGTATTGTACAAGACTCGAATTAAGCGTCTTTGTAATAGCGGGAGTAGACCATATAGTAGACGACGGGAATGAAAAACAGCATGATAATGCCTGAGAACGCAAGCCCTGCAATAATAGCTCCGCCAAGACCCCGCCACAGAGGATTGGAAAGTGAAATCGGAATGAGACCTACAATGGTCGTAAACGAGCCGATAAATACCGGTTCCAATCTGCTTGCCGCACCATCCGCAATTGCTTCCTTGAAAGGCATATTAAAGGCAAGATTGCGGTTGAATTTGTCAACCAAAAACATCGCGTGAGTAACAACAATTCCAAAAAGGGAAAGAACCCCGATGAGAGCCGGAAACGAAAGAGGGGTTCCTGTTAAGGCGAAAACAACAAAAACACCGGATATGGCAACAGGAATAACAAGCATTACGATAAGGGCTTTCCGGTAGCTCCTGAACTGCACAACCATGGTTGCTAAAATAAGTATTCCTGCAAGAATCATAGCTTGCAAAATCGAAGCAACAGACTTTTGATTTTCCTCATTCGCACCCCCTGTTTTGTAGGAGTATCCATCCGCCATATCGAGGCTCTTAACATAATCCAATAGCTTTTTGTTTGCAGTACTTACCGAATATCCGGCACTTACACCGGCTGAAATTGATATTGTTCTTTTGGTATCAAAATGTGTGATACTGGTCGGATTCGTTTCAAGTTTGAGAGTTCCAACAGAGAGGAGAGGAATGTATTCTCCGTTCGAATTCGGAACAGAAAGTCTTCCCAGGTCCTCAGGAGTTTGGTTCGAACCATTCATCCGAAATACAATGTCTTTTGTCTCTTTCTCTCCGAATTTAACGCTTTTGAACGTAAAACCGGTGGTAAATGTCCGCATCCATAAGCCTAACGATTCCTGTGTGAGACCTGTGTCTGTCAACTTTGCAAAATCAGGCGTGAAAGTAAGTTTTGCAGTGCCGGGTGTAACAGATTTTGTAGCATTAATGATACCCGGTTGTTTTGCAAGAAAAACAAGCACCTTGTCGGCATAATTATCAAGTTGCGTCAGGTCATTCCCCAAAAGCTGGACCTGAACATCTGCCCCCGCCGGTGGTCCGCCCGATTGTTCTATGACGGTTATCTTGCCTTCTAAGTTGGCCTTTTCAATGTCGGTTCTTAAATTTTGCGCTATCTTAATGGAATCTATTTTCCTTTCGTGTTTTTCAGGAAGGGCAAGCGTAAAGAGTGCGATATTGGTACCGGATTTGAAATCACGGGAGCCCGCATCTATACCTCTTCCAACTTCGGAAGTCACGTATTCAATGCCTTTGGTTTTTCTTAAAAAACCTTGAAGTTTGAGTGCGTCAGTTGTTGTAGTAGTAGTGTTGGTTCCGCTTGGAAGCTCCAGATTAACATACAATTGATCACCATCACTTTTTGGAAAGAACTCGTTTGTGACAAATCCCAGAGGCACCAAAAGATATGAAAAAACTGCAAACAAAACGACACCAATAACTACTTTTCTTCGTGCGCCTTTTGATGAAAGAACCCTTAAAATGATGTGTTTGTAGTAGGCTGCGAAATGCTCAATGTCAATAATTCGCTCGTTGAACCGTGTAATAAGACTCTTGCCTTGCCTTGATATATCCCTTTTGACATAACGGTTAATATTATGTCTAAATATATCCTTCCGGCGGAGAAGAATAAAACCCAAAAGAAAGAAAAGAAGAACGATGAAAGGTGAAAAGGGATTTCCTTTCAGTAGTGCAAACAGAAGGAGAGCAATAAGTATAACTCCCAAGGTTTTCAGAAGTATGACTACTCTTTTTGGAAGCTTAAGTTTTAAAATCACAATCATCAATGGAATGGTGATAAGAACCGCAATTGCCGTTGAAGAGTAAAGTGTAGTTGCGACAACAATCGGGATTGTTTTGATAAATTCTCCGATAATGCCGGTTGCGATAAGGAGCGGCAAAAATGCCCAAGCGGTCGTTATGGTGGTGCTCCAAATCGGAACAATAAGGTCGCGCCATACGAGAAGCCCGGTTTGCTCCGGCGTAAATTTATTTGTTCTGTAATAAGAGGTCATGCCCGTTACGACAACGATTGTGTCATCAACGAGAAGCCCTAATGCTAATAGCAACGAAAATAACGTCAAGAAATTCAAGGAGAGGCCGATGGCATTTATGATGGTAAATGTCACAAGAAACGTCAAAGGGATAGTGAGGACTGCAATAAGTGCTTGCCGAATGCCCAGAAAAATCAGGAAAGTGATGAAAACGAGAATTAGCGTATCCCGAAAACTGTCGGTGAGGTTGCCGAATTCTTCATCGATAAGCTTTGAGGTGTCTGTGATTGTAAGGACTTCAATTGTTTTGTTGTAGGGGGCAAGAGTGTCGTTGGTAATCTCCCGCATTTTTTTGACTGCGTTGTCAATTGTGGCGGTACTATTCTTATATACGTAGAACGTTGCGACCATTGAGGGCTTTGACGTACCGTTTGCGATAAAGGATTGTTGTAAATTTGGTTTTGTCCGTTCGGTGACGGTTGCTACATCGGAAAGTTTTATTTGTGAATTTTGAACTGTCAACACCGTGTTTCTGAGTTCATTTACTGAAGCAATAGCAGGGTTTATGCCGAGAGGATAGGAAAGATTGGTCGTGGTGATATTGCCGGCGGGATAAGATGAGAGAAGGCCAACAACTTTTTGTGAAAGGGTAAGCGGATTGAGCCGGTAGTTTACGGTTTTTTCAGCGTCGACGAGTATTTGCACTTCTTGTTGTTCGAGTCCTGAGACAGTTACCCTGTCAACAATTGAGTCGTCCTCAAGCCTTTCTTTTAACGTATTTGAAAAACGAAGCAACGAGGCAGGGTCTTTTCCTTTAACTGAGAATATCCATACCGGTTGATCTTCAAAATCGAAACGTTTCACAACAGGGGTCTTTGCGTCCTCCGGCAAATTATTTACTGAGTCAACCGCGGATTTCATATCAGCTTCTGCTTTCTCGGGAGCAGTTGTTGAGCTGAATTGGGCAATTATGGTTGATACAGATTCATTCGATACCGAATTAAGTTCCGTGATTCCCTTGGTTCCTTTCACCGCATCTTCAATTGGGTTTGTCACAAGATCCTCGACGTCTTTGGGGCTTGCTCCAGGAAGAACAGTTGAGACAGTGACGATGGGAAGCTTTACTTCAGGATTGAGTCTTCGCGGAAGCGTGATAAAACTGCTGATGCCGGCAACAACAATAATTATTATCAAAAGGATAACAATTCTTATGTTTGTTAAAAATTTTGCCTTGAATGTGCCTAAAAGTTTTGGGTCAAACTTAAGACGGGCTAAATAGGAACCTTCTTTTTCCATATCGTAAAATTAAGTGGGCTTATTCGATGCTTTGGACTTTATCTCCTTCGATGACTGTTCTTGAGAGAATTATCTGGTCCCCCTTCTGAAGTCCTGTTCTAACTTCTGCGTACTGGCCGAGTATGTTTCCCAAAACGACTTTTTTTGAAACTGCTTTCCCATCTTTTATGACGAAGATATATGCACCAGTTGTTCCTTGATAAATTGCGTCCAGGGGAATAAAGGGGACTGCAGTTGAAGTCGAAGCGACTCCTACCGGAAGCTCGACGGTTACAAATTCTTTATTGGAAAGACTATTTTGAAATTCACTATCCAGCTCAAAAATTACGGCGTATAATGCACCGTCCGTTGCTTCGGTTGAAATATAGGAAGGGGAGGCTTTTATACTTTTTCCACCAATGGTGATGGTTGCCATATCAAAAACAGACATTTTTTGAGCAATTTCCCTTGTCACTTTTGCGACTACTTTTAAGGTTTGTTCTCCGTGAACAAGAGCAATGGGTGTGCCTGGGTTGACGGCGTCTCCTTCGTTCACATATATTCTTTCAACAACTCCGGCAAAAGGGGACGCCGGATACATGGTTGCCTCCTGAATTTGTGCGAGACGCAATTGCAAGGAGCTTACCTCAAGAGAAAGTGAAAGTGCTTTTTCTTGAATATCAAGCTGTTTTTGAGTGATTTCACGCGCGAGATTTGATAAATTTGCCGGCGGATTGTCCGAAGAGGCTTGATATTCCGAGGTTCTGACAGAGGTCAGTAATTGATTGACCGCTGACTTGTATTGCGAAATGATTTGTTTTGTCTGAAGTATCTGAGCGTCATTTGCCCCATTCTGATTGGAATTTTGAAGGGAATCTAGCGTGCTTTGCAGACTTGAGACGATTTCTTGGTTGAGATTAAGAAGTGACTTTGTATCATCTATCGATTTTGAAGTGATATCGCGCAACTGGTCGGCGTTGGCATCGGTTTTATCCGCCAATTCTCGTTGTTTTGCTATTAAGTCTTTTTGAGTATCGTAATTATCTTTGGTGTTCTGATACGTGGCTGCTGCTACTTGGCGCTGCACACTTGCGGCATTCCCTCCTTGGTAATTAGTTGAAAGATTGGCAAGTACCGTTCCTTTTCCAACTTCTTGCCCCTCATTTACGTTGATTGAAGATACGATTCCCGGTGCCTGGGCAACAATTTTGACAATTCCGCTTTTTTCAACTTGCGCTTGTACTTTAAGAGTGGGGGCCGCGCCGATAGAATACGTAGCCACGTCCTTCGTAATCGCTTTTGGTTTTTCCTCAATCTTCGGCTTACGGAGAATACTTCCTACGATTATAAGAAGAAAAATAAGCCCTAAAACCGCAAAGAAAGCGGTCATTGGTTTTTTATCTATAAAAAGAACACCGCGTTTGATGGGGTGTTTTATTTTTCCTTTGTATTTTGTAATATCGCCAAACCGAAATAAGCGGAAGACCGGGGCAGATCTTTTTGAGCTTGGCAACCTTTTTCTCCCGGTTGCCATAGAGCTTCGAATTGTATCATTTTTATGCCTCTCACGCAAGAAAGCTATTCGTACCTGAGGGCATCAATAGGGGATAATTTTGCAGCACGCCGTGCCGGATACAATCCGAATACCAATCCGACAACCGTTGACACGCCAACCGCTATAAGTATTGCAGGCACACTGACAACAAAAGGGATATTTGCCACCCTTGATACACCAAATGCTCCCGCTATGCCAATAGCAATACCGATAATTCCCCCGATGAGGGTCATGACCACCGATTCCATAAGGAATTGGGTCATGATGTCTTTTTGTTTGGCTCCAATTGCTTTAAGTAATCCAATCTCTTTTGTCCGTTCGGTTACCGACACAAGCATGATGTTCATTACCCCAACACCACCGACAACAAGGGAAATTCCGGAGATAGCAGCAATCATAGTTGTTAAAAGACTTGTAATCGTGTTGACGGTAGAGAGGATATCTTGAGCGCTTGAGATTCTGAAATCACTTTCATCTCCTTCTTTTAGGTTATGTTTGTCCCGAAGTAAATTCTCAACATCATCCATAGTTTGGTTTATCGAGTTTTGGTCATGAACACTGACATCTATTTCCTGTAGTTTTTCTTCGCCCACAATATCGTTTGCGACTACATTGATGGGGATAAAGAGTGTGTTATTGAGAAATCCCCCTGCAAGAACACTTGAAGACGATACAACACCAGTGACTCTGAATGTTTTGTTATTTATTTTGATTGTTTCGCCAATTGCATTTGAATTTTTCCCAAAAAAAGTTTCTGCGGCATCTTTCCCAAGAACGGCGATTTTTTCCGATGTAAGCTCCTGTTCGTCTGTTATGAAATCGCCGTCAACAATGTCGGGTCGGAGAATTTCCTGCGTTTCGTGAGTCGTTCCATAAATAAGCAAATCTTTTTCAACGCCATTTGCCGAAACCTTGACCGATGTCATTTCAAAAGGCGCGACGCTTTTAATATTTGTTAGAGAGGTGTCATTTCTTATCGCGTCCAGGTCATCGAATGTGAGGGCTTTCGAGCCGGCAAAAGTGCTGACCTGACTTGTCCCGGGATTTATTTGAAAATAGTCCGTACCGAATGATGAGAGCTCATTCGTAACAAATGCGACAGCTCCCTGCCCGATGGAATAGATAAGAATAACAGCGGTGATTCCGATGATAATTCCTAACATCGTTAAGGAAGTCCTTAGTTTGTTATTCCGCAGTGCTTGTACTGCATTTTTTGCAATTTCCTTGTATTCCATATCAACGTTTCGTATCCGACAAAATCATTCCGTCTTTAATTCTTACTATCCTTTTTGCATGGTCGGCGATTTCCTGGTCGTGGGTAATCATGACAATAGTTCTCCCGCTTTTATTGAGGTTCTGGATGAAATCTATGATCTCATGCGATGTTTTACTGTCCAAATTACCGGTTGGTTCATCAGCCAATATTATTGCAGGATTCATGACTAACGCGCGGGCGATAGCAACACGTTGTATTTGTCCTCCCGAAATCTGATTTGAGAGATTCGCTGCCTTTTCTGCAATGCCTACAAGCTCCAATGATTCCATTGCACGCTTTGTTCTTACTTTTTGAGGAATCCCCCCGAACATCATCGGGCGTTCGACATTATTAAGGACCGTGGTCCTGGGAAGAAGATTAAAGCTCTGAAAAACAAATCCTATTTGGCGGTTCCGAATTTCCGCTAATTGATCTTCCGTATAGCTTGATATATCTTTGCCTTGGAAAAGATATTTGCCTGAGGTTGGGTTATCAAGAGCACCCATGATATGCATGAGCGTGGACTTCCCGCTGCCGGAAGGTCCCATAATGGCTACAAACTCCCCCTCTGAAACGGTTAATGTAACTCCTCTGAGTGCCTGATACTCCTCCCCTGTTCCCAGAGGGTAATTTTTTGTGACGTTTTTAAATTCGATGATTGGTGCATGTGGTGGCATCTTTAACTCCCAAACAGACCGGGTCTTTTTATTTGTTCGTTTGAAAGCGATGTTATAACGGTTTGTCCCTCACTTAATCCTTTGAGAATTTGTGTACGGTCTTTTCCTCGCACTCCTATTTCAACGGGCACATATACGACTTCGCCCTTTTTCTTTCCGGGTATTCTCACTGCTTTTCCGCCTTGGTATGGTTTCACGGTGGAATTGGTAACGCTAAGCACACCAGTTAATTTCTTAGTCGTTATCTCAACGTCAACGCTCATGCCTGGTCTCAGATTTGCATCGGGGTCGAGGAATTTCAAATATACATTGTATGTAATGATGCCTTGTACCTTCATGCCAATTGCATCAGCTCTTTCAACAATTCCCTTATATGTTTTGTTATTCACCGCATCAACATTAATTTTTGCACTTTGACCGGGTCTTACTTTGGCGATATCGGTTTCACTTAATGGGACAACCACTTCATTCGTTGTTCCTTTTGTGATTGCAAGGACCGGGGTTTGGGGAGAAAGGGTAGAGTTGATGCTAACTGCACTTCCGTTCGTCACAGAAAGATTTGAAACAGTTCCTTCCATCGGAGATTTTACTACTGCATTTTGTGTTGCTTGGTATGATAGCCAAGTGGAGTTTACGGCAGCCTGTGCTTGTGCAATAGTTGTTTCTTGGTCTTTATATTTTTTTTCAGCGGCATGCCAGTCATCTTCTGCAATGTGGAATTCAGCAGCGGTTCTGTTTGCAGTATTTGGAGAGTCATCACCGTTTTCGTATGTGCCGTTTGTAGCAAGGTCTAGATATCTCTTCCATTTTGTGAACATGTCTGAGCGGAGGACATCTTGGTTAGAATTTGCAGCATTAAGAGATGCCTTCGCTGCAAGATAATTCGCGTATGCTGTTTGTGCCTCTTGTTGCGTGGCACTACTTTCGATACTAAGCAAATCCTGATCTTTTTCAACAACCGTTCCATTCGAAACCATAACGTTAGTAACTACGCCATTGGTTGGTGAATAAACATATGCGCTTCCACCGGATGAGATATTTCCCGTTTCACTAACGGTTTCTACAATGTCTGACTTTTCAACTTTTTGGGTAGTGTAGGGGGGTGGTTGTCCGAGTTGACTAATCTGCCCCATTACAACAAGAAGGATTATAAGAAAAACGCCGATAAAAAAGATTTTCTTTTTCAACGATAACCCTTTGAACCACCCTGAAGCATTTGTTAGTGAAGATGTGATTTTTTTTAATACCTTCATACTTTCATTATAATTATCTTCTCAAAAAAGTAATTGATAAAAAGCATATAGCAGACAAGACAGTTTTATTATAGACAGATAATGTTTCCAATTGAAACTCTTTGTTTACCTATCTCTTACAAAAGCTACGCCAAAGCTTTGCCAAGTGAAGGTACACTACTATTATGAAATTATCTTCAAAAAACCCCTTGACACAGTTTGTACCATTTGTTAATATCCCAAGATACAACTGCCCCGTACATCGGGGCTTTTTTATTACAAAAAATGGCAGCGCATTCAACAATTGCAACATCAAAAAAGGTAGAGCTCACTATTACCCTTCCGAACTTTAATTTTGAGGAGGCTCTGAAAAAGCTAAAAAGTAGGCTTGCGGCATTATTTTCAAATATCTATACACCGATTAGCAATGGTGTCTCGAATGCATCTGATGCAGCATCGTCACGGGCGCAAAGAGTTGGTCTTCCAAAAATGAGAAAAATGAAATTCAATAAAAAACATTTGAAAATCATATTTCCGGTTGTCATCGGAATTATTGTTCTTGGAGTATTGGTAAGTCTTATCCGTTCCCTTCCCGATGCGAAGAGCCAACCGGCAACGTCATCAAATAATGTTACAGCGCCCGACGCACTCGCAACCATTAATCTTGATAAGAAATTTTCATTTCCTCTGAAAGACGACAAGGGAGCAGTTGTTGGAAATTTCGACTACGTCATTCAATCGGCTGCTCTTCAAAAGCAAATAATTGTTCAGGGGCAAAGAGCAACTGCTATTAACGGGAGAGTGTTTATGATTCTTAATCTTAAGATTACCAATAATTTGAAAAAGACAATCCAACTTAATACGCGTGATTACATCAGGCTCATAACCGTGAGCGGAGGAAGCGAGCAATTGGCGCCCGATATTCACAACGACCCTGTTGAAGTACAGGCAATTTCAACTAAATTCACCCGTGTAGGAGTGGCACTGGATGAAAAAGATGCAAAGAAAACCATACATCTTAAGGTCGGAGAGATAGACGGAACAAAGCAAAATATCGACCTTAACTTTAAATACTAAATTTAAAGGAAAGATAGTATATATAAGGAAGCCTTACGGTTTATGGCAAAGACTACTCAAATCCCGAACCATCTACTTGCAGAAATTACTACAGCCTTGGAAAGTGTTAAATTTGGAAGCATTGAGATATTTATCCAGAACAAAGTTATTACCCAAATAACCGTCAGAAATATCCACAAGACAAGCGTTGAAATAGAAAAAGAGGAGTCACAGGTGTCTACCAGTATCCAAAGCATAAGTCACTCGCATAATTCTCAAACACAGACAACTATCCAAAGAAATTCTGTCAAGATCCGGTAATTTTAAAGTTTTGTAGGAGTTGTGAAATAAACGATTACAACAAGCAATTTAGGTCTTGACAGCAATATTTCTTTAGTATATAAGTTAGTTACTTTGTAAGAGTTCGTTTCACAGAAACGAGCAAAGCTGACCGCAAACGGAGGCTTCTTCACACAACACTATTTGTGTGCGGAAGTCTCCGTTTTTTTTGTTTCTTGGGGCTACCGGAAATAAAACTAGGCGGGAGAACGAAGTGTTCTCTTTATGAGAAATCTTTCTAAAAAAGGAGGTGAAATAAATATGACAAATTTCAAAAAGCAAATTTTCTCAGTACTCGCAGCAGGAAGTCTACTCGTAAGCGTAGCAACTCCGGCACTCGCGGATACTACAATAACAATCTCTGGAAACGGAGCTGGTTCTACTAACTTCAATACAGTTAATCAAACCAACACTAACACCGTTACACAGAATAACGACGCACACGTCACCAACAATGTTACCTCAAACGCAAGCACAGGCGGTAACGACGCAGATTTCAATACCGGAGGAAATGTTCAAGTTTCAACCGGAAATGCAACTACAACTGCAAATGTTACTAACGCTTTGAACAGCAATGCTGCTCAAGTCGCAGGCTGCAATTGCGCAGGAGATACCAACGTTACCGTTTCAGGTAACGGAGCTAACTCCAATAACACTGTAACCCTCGGGTCAACAAATGCAAACACTGTCAAACAAGACAACAATGCATCTGTTACCAACAACGTTGATAACAACGCCAAGACCGGTTACAACGACGCAAACGGTAACACCGGAGGAAACGTACAAGTTACCACCGGAAATGCAACAGCTAACTCAACTGTGAGAACTGTCGCAAATTCAAATGCTGCATCAATCGGAGGAGGACTCGGAGCCGGAAATTCTTCAGCATCATTCGTCATCACTGGCAATGGAGCAGGAAGCAAAAACTGGATCAATGCAGGACTCACCAATATAAATACCATCGATCAAGACAACTCAGCCCACATCACTAATGATGTTGACTCAGATGCCAAGACAGGTGGAAACGATGCAGGATTCAACACCGGAGGGAATGTTGAAATTCACTCTGGAAATGCAATGTCAGGAGCAACTGTAGATAACATGGTTAACTTTAATCAAGCTAGCCTCGACTGCGGATGCGTAACTGACGTTCTTGCAAAAATTAACGGAAACGGTGCAGGAGTAAACGAGAGTGGTTCTGTAAACACAATTGCTCTCGGACTCACAAACGTTAATACCATTGGACAAGATAACGGTGATTGCCTCTATAACGATGTCGATGCTAATGCAAAGACTGGTTACAACGATGCAAACGCTAACACAGGTTCAGTAATGGGAAGCGATCCGTCGGTAACGACCGGAAACGCAACTAACACTACCGGTGTTTCTAACAGTGGAAACGTTAATAACGTTGGAGGAACTCCTTTTGTAATTCCAATGCCTGGAAATACAAACATGAGCTTTTCTTTCAGCATTCAAGCTTTAATGGCATTCTTCGGAATGCACGCATAAGTTTGAGAATGGAATGAGTAGGGTGCTTTTGTTAGCACTTCGACAGAAACACCCTACAATTTCCAAAAAAAGAAACAACATAAAACAATAAACAAACAAAAAAATGAACATACAAAAAATTAAACAAATACTGTCACTATCATTGATACTTGTTATCTTTGTCGGGAAATTGGCTGTTCCAATGGTTGCACTCGCAGAGGATGCTCCAACTCCTCCGGCAGCTCCAACAGCACCTGAAGCTCCATCTCCTCCGGCTGCACCCACCGCCCCGGAAGCACCCACCGCCCCGGAAGCACCCTCAGCGCCCACGCCTCCGGCTGCACCCACCGCCCCGGAAGCACCTACCGCACCTTCAGCGCCCACGCCTCCGGCAGCTCCAACAGCACCTGAAGCTCCAACCGCACCTACTACTGCATCTACCAATAATGAGCTAGCTCCTCAGGCAGATACTGCAATAGGGACAACTGCTGACGGAAACGTAGGAGATACGGCTATAACAACAGGTGCAGGAAACAACGGCTCGACCTTAGTTACAACCGGAAATAATAATATAGCCGCTAACGGTTGTAATACATGTGTCGGTGGAGGCGCTACAGTTGTTAACTCAGGCAATGGGACAGGTTCAACAAATAGTGCAACCTCAAGCGATACGAATTCTGCATCAACCTCACAAGGGAACAGCGCCAGTGTTTCAAATAATCTAACTCAAGGGACAACAACCGGTGCAAATAGTGCTTCCTATAATGTGGGTGATTCATCAATAACAACCGGGGATGCCAACGTTACTGGGACAGTGATTACTTCGGTCAATACAAATGTAGACGGTGTGGCTGTTGCAACATTTAATGTTGCGGACAATCACACTGGAGATATAGTCCTTGCTCCCGGGAATGCGTCAAGCTCTTGCACGAATGGTTGTGGTGCGACCAATCAAACGTCAAACACTGCAAATGGTGCAAATTCCACCAATACAGCCAACAACAACACGACCAATACTTCATCAACAGATCAATCAAACGATGCAGTCATTGGAAGCACACTTAACTTGAACGCAAATTCGGGAGATAATGCAACAAGTTTTAATACGGGAGGGGATTCAAACATAACAACCGGAGATGCAAATGTCAGCGCTAACGTATTGACGATGGCCAACAACAATGTAATAGGAAACGTCCTTTACAATGTCGTCAACGTCTACGGAGATTTGGTCGGAGACATCATCCTCCCTCAATCAACTATTGATGCGCTTATGTGTGGAGGCTGCTCGGGTTCGCAATCGGTAGCAAATACCGGCAATGGGGACGGTTCAAATAATACCGCCAACAGCACTTCAGCCAACACAGATACAACGACGCAGACAAATACGGCTAACATCGACAACAACCTTAATATCAACGGTACAACGGGAGATAACAGCTCAAGTTATAACACGGACGGCAATTCGGGTGTGACGACCGGTTCAACAAATGTAGTCGCAAATGTTCTTAATGTTGCCAATACGAATATTAACGGAGGAACATGGTGGTTGGTTATTGTTAACCAAGCAGGAAAATGGATAGGTAAAATCGTCGGCTCACCTGACGGAGCAACCATGGCAGGAAGCGCAGGTACGGAGTTTGAAGTAAATCCTAACACCGGTGAAGTAACAGCAGTCAACAACTCAGGAAACGGTACGGGCTCGACAAATACGGCAAACAGCAACACAACCAACACTAATACGACGACCCAGACCAACAATGCCAAAATAGAGAACAACGTAAATCTTTCAGCCAACACCGGAGGCAATAAAGCAAGCTATAACACAGGAGGTAATTCCAATGTCCAGACAGGGGACGCACAGGTTATCGCAAACATCGTCAACTTTGTAAACAACAATATTACAGGCGGCGGAAAGTTGGTCGTAACGGTAGTCAATGTATTCGGAAGCTGGCTCGGTGATTTTGTAGCCCCGGGTCAACAAAAACAAAATCATAATACCGCATCGGGTAATAACGATAACAATGGCGCAAGCAACAACTCTAGCAATAACACCAACAACAATAATAACGGAGGCTCATCACTCGTCTCCGGAGCGACAGGCAACAATGCAGGAAATGCAGCTTCAACCACCACCGTGACAAATTCCGGCAACAACAATTTCTTCGGAACCGGTAACGTAAAAGGTACATCTACCGGCGGCGGAACCAACTCTGATGCTACTGTTGCAAAAAGCGTAGGGCAAGACGGTTCAGCGGCAGTAGCACATAAGACAATCACTGTTAATCTTGCATGGATATTACTCATGCTCCCACTGGCTGTTATGGGTATGCTTGTTAAAAAATCATTCGTACCGGTAAAAACGTTAGCCATAAGAGGTATACACCTCTTCTTATAGAATTATGTTGCATATAACACACAATATTGAAATCAAAAAGAGAGACTTAACTGTTAGCTTATTATGATAAAAAAGGCGATTATTTTTATAATCTGCCTACTTTTAAACCTCGGGATTACTACAAAAGTAAAGGCAGAAGAAATTGTAATTACAAGCAATGGTAGTGGATCTAGTAATGAGGTTCAGGTCAAAAACCAGAACACAACAAATATTTCTCAGAGTAATACTTCAAACGTTGACAATAATGTAAATTCAAGTGCCAACACAGGGAATAATGACGCCTCAAGCAATAATGGGGATTCAACAATACAAACGGGAAATACCTCTTCGACAACAACTGTTAATAATCAAAATATAAATTCGAATAGTGCGGATGTTTCGTGCGGTTGCCAGACCGATTCAAGTACAACAATTTCCGGAAATGGTGCAGGTTCGACAAATAACGTCCTGGCGACAAACTCAACCTCAACGTTAATTTCTCAAAACAATACCGCAATTATTTCTAACAATATTCATGTAAATGCCAACACGGGGAACAACAATGCTTCCTATAATAACGGCTCATCGCTAATTATGACCGGTAGCATATATGCCTCAACCGACATCAATAACAAAAATATCAATAATAGTCAGTATCAAGGACCGGGTGCAGTAAGCGGCAACACATCAGTAGACATTTCAGGAAATGGAGAAAATTCATTCAATAATGCGGTGCTGAGCGAAAGCACAAGTGTCATAGTCACCGATACAAATATTGCCACCATTACGAATAATGTAGAACACAATTTGAATACCGGAGGAAACACTACTATGGGGAACGTTGGGGATTCGGTTATCATCACCGGAGGGATAGTAAGCAAAGTCAATGTTAACAACGAGAATATTAACAGCAATTTGACCGAAGTTACCTGCGATTGTCCGAGCAACAATCCGGGCGGTGGAGAGAATAACGGCGGAGGAAATCCTCCTTCTAACAATCCGGGTTCCTCAACAGTTCAGGGTGCAAGCGGAAGCTCATCAGGCTCAAGCAACGGTTCGTCAGGACCTGCAGCGGGCAGCACGCTTCCTGCAACAGGCATGTCGATACCATTTACTCTCATCGCCACACTCATCCTCTTCTTTATGTTCCTCTCAGGGCTGTACTTGCGTTTCAATGCTGCTAATGCACCTCCTACCGTCTAACCGGTAGCCTTTTAAACCAATAACCCCGAAAGGGGTTTTTTGATGGCAATATCGGCGCCACACGATGGCAATCGGTTGCCACATGCTGGCTGAAAGTTTGATTTATTGGCTGTTCTCGATTACTATACGCGTATGAGTAGAAAGCTTCAAAAATGGATTGGAAATGCGCTTATTGCAGTCTCTTTGCTGGGGCTTTTGGGCATTTATTATCCTCTGCTAAAGGAATTTTTATTTCCGCCACATTTTACATCCGCGCAGAAGGCAAAAATTGAGTTTTCGGTTGAAATTCCTTCTATCAAGGTTTTTTCCCCGGTTATTGCCAATGTCGATCCTTTTAACGCAAAAGAATATCTGGAAAAACTAAAAAACGGGGTTGCTCAAGCAAAAGGAACGAGCCTCCCTGGCCAAAAAGGAACAATGTATCTATTTGCCCACTCGTCTGATGTTCCATGGAGAATTACACGCTACAACACGGCATTTTTTAAGCTGCCTTTTGTGAAGAAGGGAGACAAGATTATCATTAGAAAAGACGGACACGAATTTGAATACAAAGTATATGACCAAAAAACCGTGTGGCCGTCGGAAATTTCGTATCTGACAAAGCCTCAGGGAGATATTCTTATTCTTCAGACGTGCACACCGGTTGGTACTTCATTACAACGGCTTCTCGTCTTTGCAAAACCAAGTTGATTTTATTGGCCCTTTTCCCAAAACAAACCCCCTCGTATGAGGAGGGGGTTTGAGAAATTCTTGCAAGAAAATTTTTTAGTTGGAGTTTCCTCCTGCAGTAACGGTTGTATCAACCATATTACCTGCGTCGCCGCTTGTGACGGTTGAGCTTCCTCCGGTGTTGAAGCTTGAGCTATTTCCACCAGTTGAAGAACTTGCTGTAACATTGGTCGAAACGACTGTTGTATTGGTTTGAGAAACACTATTAGAACTTACGTTCACAATCTTGCCACTCGTGTAAGAAAAAGCACCTCCTCCGGTGATGGTAAGAGTGTTTGAATTAACATCCTCGCATCCGCAAGGATTTGAATTCGTGTTGCTTCCTCCGTTAACGGTCGTTGTTACCGAATTTCCAGCAGGACCAGAAGTAACGCTATTGGTTCCTCCGGTATTGAAGCTGGATGAATTACCACCGGTACTTGCAGATGTTGTGACATTTGTTGAAACGACGGTAGTGTTAGATTGAGTAACACTATTCATTTTCATATTCACAACTTTTGCCTTAGTGACGCTAAATGCGCCTCCTCCGGTGACGTGTACAGTATTTGTTGCGGCAAATGATGCCGGGGCTACTACTGCCGCCACCATCGCTGCAACTGCTGCTCCTGATACTAATTTTTGTTTGATATTCATATATTTCACCTCCTTTCCTTGAAAAAATCCTGCCAAAACGCAGATTACGTTTTGAAAGCACAAAAAAACCCTTCGACAATCTTAGGGTTTGTATGTGCGATATGTAACTCTCATGGGCAGGTTCAAAGTGAAAATAAATTCCAGAAAAACTTCCGGGGCAAGAAGAATTTGATTTAGAGCTATTATATGGTGGAGGCATCCATGACTGTCAATACGGACAAAATGTATATTTGTGACATTAACGATATCAATCACAAAAATTGATATTTTTGTATCACAAATGATATATTTTCCGTTCATTTTGAGGCTTTTTCCTTGACTTTGGGCCTCAATTTCTGTTAAAATACCATTAATTAAAGTGTCGGTGGGAGTCATAACTACCCACCGTTTTTTGAATATGCCGGCAATACAAAGAAGCGAGTTCGCACTCGCACTTAACCAAATCGCAACCGAAAGGGGAGTCGACCCTGAAATAATTCTTGAAAGTATCAAGAGTGCAATTTTGGCTGCTTACAAAAAAGACCATGTCCCCGTGAAGCCGGACGTTGAAGAAGCAGAAGCTGAAGCTGAGAAATATGCTGCCGAAATAAATTCGAATACAGGTGAGACGAAGATAATGTATGAAGGGAAAGACGTAACTCCTCCCGGATTCGGGCGTATTGCAACCCAGACCGCAAAGCAAGTATTGCTTCAAAAAATCAGAGAGCGTGAAAAGGATGCTATCATGTCCGAATACTCCAAGAGAATCGGAACTGTTGTGAATGGCATGATTTTACGTTTTGCCGGAAGCGCTATTATTGTAGATATCGGCAAAGCTGAAGCTATCATTCCCCCACAGCACAGAATCCAGAACGAGAATTATTACCTCAATAAAAAAATCGCAGTCTATATTGTCGAAATTGCCGAGGATGAAAAACGGGGCAGGGAGATTATTGTTTCAAGAACTCACCCAGGTCTTTTAGAGGGGCTTTTGAGAAGGGAAGTGCCTGAGGTTGCTGCAGGAAGTGTTGTTGTTAAGGAAATTGTAAGAGAACCGGGTTCCCGCGCAAAAATAGCGGTATCATCCGATCAGTCGGGGATTGACCCGGTCGGCTCTTGCGTAGGGCAAAAGGGTGTCAGAATCCAGGCTGTAATTGATGCGGTTGACGGTCTTGAAAAAATAGACGTTATTCAATGGAATAACGACAGCGCCCGTTTTATTACAAACGCACTTTCTCCTGCAAAAAACCTTACTATTGAGCTGAATGAGAAAGAAAAAATAGCAACTGTCAAGGCACCAAAAGAAGAATTGCCTCTTATCATCGGAAAAGAAGGCCAAAATGTGAGATTGGCATCGAAATTGACAGGATATAGTATTGAAGTTGAGGGTATCGATGCTCCGGCCGAAGAGGCAGCCGCAGCTACAGCGTAACACATGAGAGTTATTACCTTTCTATTATGGAAAAAGCAACAGAAATCGTTAAAAAGTTCCCTCCTGTCGTATCAGTTTTAGGCCACGTTGACCACGGGAAAACTACTCTCCTTGATACCATTAGAAAAAGTAATATCGCAACGCGTGAAGCAGGCGGAATAACCCAAGCAATTGGAGCTTCAAAAATCGAGATAACTCACGATGGAAAAAAGCGGCTTATTACCTTCATTGATACCCCCGGACATGAAGCGTTCTCGAATATGCGCTCGCATGGAGTTTCCGCTTCCGATATTGTTCTTCTTGTAGTTGCGGCCGATGACGGGGTTAAGCCTCAAACAAAAGAATCAATTGAAAAAATTCTGGCCTCCGGTCTCCCATTTATTGTTGTTATTACCAAAACGGATGCTCCCGGAGCGAATATCGAAAAAGTAAAACAAGAGCTTGCGAAAGAACAAGTATTGCTGGAAGGCATGGGTGGAGATACTCCTTTTATCGGTGTCAGCGCTAAAACAGGGGATAAAATAGCTGATTTATTGGACCTTATTATTATCGTTTACGATCTTTCGGAAATCGAAAAAAAGGAAGAAGGAGCATTTACCGGCGTTGTTATTGAGGCGAAACTCGATAAGAGAAGGGGAATTCTTGCTTCAATTGTTGTCAAGGACGGAAAAATCGCCCCAGGAGAAAAGGTATACACCGAGCATAAAGAGGCAGGTAAAGTCCGTGCACTAATAGATGCTTTAGGAGCGCAATTGAAAGCGGCAGGTCCGGGAGAAGCTGTCGAGGTATTGGGGTTCACTGAAGTTCTTCCCGCAGGAAGCATCTTGAATACGACCGCAGCAACTACCCCGGCTGCTCAAAGTGCGCTTACGACACATTCGACAGCGGATCTTATGAAAATCCTGCAGGCGAAAGAAAATGAAAAACTTCCTGTAGTCGTCAAAACCCAAACGAGCGGTGAATTTGAAGCTGTTTTAGGTGCACTACCCGAGGATGTTGAAGTAGTTTATGAAGGCAGAGGTGAAATTTCAGTGTCCGATGTGTTAATGGCTCGGGATTTCAATGCAATAATCGTTGGCTTTAACGTCGATATCGAAAAACAGGCTAAAATCCTGGCCGACTCGCAAAAGACTTTCTATAGGACATATAACATAATATACAATATGCTAGACGAGCTAAAGGATGCGGTAGATCTTATCCGCGAGCGTGCAAAGCGGAAAATTTTTGGTAAAGCACAAATATTGGCTGCTTTTGAAGGGAATGAGGGTCAAATCTTGGGCGTACGGGTGCAGGAAGGAAGACTTGCGACAGGGGACAAGGTCATAATTACCAGAGGAGACGCTGAAACTCTCGAAACGAAGATAGTTTCCCTCAAACAAGGGAAAAAAGACGTGAAGGAGATTGGAAAGGGTAATGAATGTGGAATCATGCTCGACCCTCAAGTTGACTTTACTATAGGTGATATGGTAATATCTTATTCTTAGTTTGAGCGTTCACGCTTGAGCCTAAGTTTTTATGAATCCGACAATTGCGCAGGAAATAAACGTATTAAGGGACTTTCTGGACCAAAACAACGATTTAGGTATCGTTATGGGTACTCACCAGAATCTTGATACCGTTGCCTCTGCCCTTTCTTTCTATCTTTCTCTTACCCAGGCAGGAAAAAAAGTTCAAATTGTATCCAAAAAACAACCGACCGTTGAGGTTTCGAGCTTGGTGGGTGTGGATAGAATAAAGGAAAATTTTGTCGGAACAAGTGGAAAACTCGTTGTTTCACTTCCTTATATAAAAGGAGAAGTCGAGAAAGTTCTTTTTACCGAGGCTCCAAATACAATAAATTTTCATTTAACAGCGGCTCCTGATAGAAGCATTACCCCATTTGAGGTCAATGATGTGAAGCTCACCTGGGAAGGTGGAGCTCCAAGTGCAATAGTTGCATTCGGCGTAGGAACGATAGATGAGTTAAATGGGATAATTGACCCTAACTCTACAAAAATCGTCAATATTGACAATTATCCTGGAAATACTCGTTTTGGAGACGTGGTACTGGTGGACGAAAGTTTTTCCTCCCTTTCTGAAATAATTGGTAAAGTATTAAAGGATTTGCAGCTTCCGATGGATATGGACATTGCGCAAAATCTTCTTGATGGTGTGTTGTATGCTACCAGAAACTTCACAAAGCAAAACACTTCACCCCTCGCCTTTGAAACCGCATCTGCTGCTATGTATCACGGTGCACAAAGGAAAGCAGAGGAAGCTCAAATGCGTCGTGAAGCCCCAATATTAGGTGCTTCACGCCAAAGTCAGGACAGAAACAGAGAGCCTCGTTTCCAACAACAGAGCAATAGACCACGCGTGAATGATAATGACTTTCCGGCCATGCACATGCAGGGAGGACGTAATCAACAGCAAGGCCAAAATCAGCAAAATGAGAACAGACGCCAAAATCCGATGAGGACACAACAGCCTCAAAACCAGCCAAAGATGCAACAACAGCAATTTGGCCAGTCACAAAGAGCAAATGATATAAGAGAAAAAATAAGGCGTGAGGAAGCCTCTCGGCCACAATTTGAGCCGGAAGACGCAATTGAAGACGCGCAAATTGTGAACGAACCAATTGTGCAAAGTCAACCCGTAGAGAACACGAGGATGCCTCAGGAGCCATCGTTTGATCCTCAAAACAATGAAGAAGTTCCTGATGATTGGTTGATGCCAAAAGTCTTCAAGAGCTCCAAGAACAATAATTAAGAATACCTTAACAACCCTAACAGTTGTAATTTTGCCTCAGTTTTGCTAAAATACGTATCTACGAGGTTTGCAAAGAAAACCTCGATATAAATATGCCATTAAGACGCGAAGAAAAAGAAGTAATTATTAAGGATAACGCCGTTATTGACGGCGACACAGGAAGTCCCGAAGTGCAGATTGCGCTTCTTACGCATAAGATTCAAAAATTGACTGACCACCTGAAAATTCATCAAAAAGATTTTCACAGTAGACGAGGACTTTTAAATATGTTATCAAAGAGAAGAAGGCTGTTTAACTTTTTAGTTAAAGTTGACAAAAACCGTGCCGAAGGCATCGGAAAGAAAGTTGGCCTCGCCAAGTAAGCAAAGCTTGCTCTGCTGCGCAGAGTAAACTTGGCAATAACTACAATTACTTGTTGGTTGTTGGGGAGTATATATAAAAAATTAAATGAAAAAAATTTCAAAGTCGTTTGATATTAACGGTAAAACAATTACGTTTGAGACCGGAACATTGGCTTCTCTTGCAACGTCTTCAGTCTTGGCCCGTATGGGTGATACGGTCGTTCTTGCAACCGTTACGATGGGCAGAAATGACACAACTCTCGATTACTTTCCTCTTTCGGTTGAATACGTCGAACATTTATATGCGGGCGGCAAAATCAAAGGTTCACGGTGGGTAAAGCGGGAAGGAAGACCTTCAGATGACGCTGTCTTGACAGGAAGACTTATCGACCGCTCAATCCGTCCGCTTTTTCCAAAAGAACTCAAAAAAGACGTTCAGGTCATTATAAATGTACTCTCATCAGACGGAGTAAATGACCCCGATATTCTTTCAATTAATGCGGTAAGTGCCGCTCTTGCCATTTCAAAAATTCCATGGAACGGACCTGTTGGAGCAATAAGAGTTGGGGTAAATAAAGAAACCCAGGAATTAATTGTAAATCCCGACATGACAATGGAGAAGGACCTTGATTTCGTTTTGACCGCTTCAAAAAATGGAAATACCGTTATGGTTGAGGCAGGCGCAAATCAAATAGCCGAAGATGTGGCTCTTAACGCAGTCAAGATGGCCAAGGAATGGAACGGAAAGATTGTTGAATTCATAAATAGTGTTGTTAAGGAAATCGGAGAAGGAAAAATTGAGTTAACAAAAGACGAAGAAAAACAGAAATACATTGACCTTGTCGAGAAATCATATAAGAAAAATGTTACCGAAGTTTTGGAAGGAGAACTGGGAGAAAATGTATCAGGAGACCTTCAAAAAATAGCAGATATCATCGTTGAAGAAGAGACTAAAACCTTAAAAGAGGGTGAAACCGTTGACAAAAAGAAAGTTTTTGAGGCAGTTGATTATGTATTCAAGAAGATTATCCGGGTCAACATCGTTGAAAAAGAAAAAAGGTTTGACGGAAGAAAAATCGATGAAATTAGGCCGCTTTCGGCTCAAGTGAGCTTCTTGCCACGCGTTCATGGCTCGGCACTTTTTCAAAGAGGACAGACCCAGGTGCTTTCCATTGCAACACTTGCGTCAAGCGCATTCGGACAGCTTATCGAGACATTGGAGGGAGAAGAAACAAAACGTTACATGCATCACTATACATTCCCACCGTTCTCAGTAGGGGAGACAGGAAGAATCGGTTCTCCATCCAGACGTGAAATTGGACACGGTGCGCTTGCAGAACGCGCAATTGAGGCCGTTTTGCCAAGTGAAGAGGAATTCCCTTATGCAATCCGGGTCGTTTCCGAGGTCCTTTCATCAAACGGTTCAACGTCTATGGCTTCAACATGCGGTTCCACGTTGGCTCTTATGGACGCCGGAGTACCCATAAAAAAGCCTGTTGCAGGAATTGCAATTGGACTTATGACTTTGGATGACAAGTACAAAATCCTGACCGACATTATCGGTATGGAAGATTTTGCAGGAGATATGGACTTTAAAGTTGCCGGCACAGATAGCGGCATTACGGCAATTCAATTAGACGTTAAAGTTGATGCATTGACCGATGAGATGATTGCCGAAGTTTTTGAAAGGGCGAAAAAAGCTCGCATGCAAATTCTTGATGTTATGCTTGCGGCACTTCCCGAAACGAGAAAAGAGGTTAGTGCTTATGCTCCAAAAATAAAAATGATTAAAATTGACCCGGAAAAAATCGGTGGCGTCATCGGAAGCGGCGGAAAGGTTATCAAGAACATTATTGCCTCAACCGGAGCGCAGGTTGATATTGAGGACGATGGAAGTGTCTCCATATCTGCTATTGATGAAGAAGCTGTTGAAAAAGCAACCAAATGGGTCGAAGGGCTTACGCATGACGTTGAGCCGGGAGAGGTATACGATGGAACCGTTAAACGGATGCTTAATTTCGGAGCGTTTGTCGAAATCTTACCCGGAAAAGAGGGTTTGGTACATGTATCGGAGATGTCTACAGATTACGTGCAAGATCCTGCCGATGTTGTAGAAATCGGACAGCAAGTTAAAGTAAGAGTAAAGGAAATTGACGATCAGGGAAGAATTAATCTTTCCATGAAATTTGGAGAAGATGCTGACAAACCATCGAAAAGACCCGAAGGGTCCGGCGGTGGAGACCGAGGAGGACGAAGCGGTGGTGGAGGATATTCAAGAGGTGGAGGTTCAAGGTCGGGCGGCGGAGGATATTCAAGAGGCGGCGGAGGACGACGTGATTTTGGTGGCGGTTCATCCCGCGGTGGTTCTTCAAGAAGCTTTTCTTCAGGCGGTAGACGTTCGGGTGGCGGGGCAGACAAAAAACCTTCATATCAAGGCGGCCGGCGCGACGACTGGCGAGGTTAGATAGTTAACTCTTCCACTTTTCAGTTATAATTTTCTCCTGACAGTTTTGTTATACTTAATCTATGGATTCTGCCCAGGTTCCTCCTAATTCAAACAATCAACCACCCGATAATTCTTCGCAAATTGCAAAATTAGACGCACTTATTGCGGCCGCAAAATTACCCCAAGATTTGGAACTCTCGACCAGAGCTATGACTGCAAGACTCAAAATTGTAAAGGACCAACCGTCTTTTTACACAGAATACGACACGATATCCCGGTACATTACATGGATTACCGCACTCCCGTGGGGGAAATACTCACAAGACATTTTGGATTTAAATCACGCAAAACAGGTTCTTGACCACAATCACTACGGACTCGAGGCGGTGAAGGAGCAGATACTGGAATTCTTATCTGTTATGATTTTGACAAAAGCACGAGCAGGGCAGCAGGGAAGTGATATTGTAGCAAGAGCTCCAATCTTATCACTTGTCGGCCTTGCCGGCGTCGGAAAAACGACCATTGCTTACTCTATAGCCGAAGCATTGGGAAGGAAAATTGAACGCATCCCTTTTGGGGGAATGGGTAGTGCTTCTCAACTTCGGGGAAAATCACGCTTGTACAGTGATAGCGAGCCGGGATATGTCATAAAGGCGTTGCGCCGTGCCGGAACATCAAATCCCGTAATTCTGCTCGATGAAATCGATAGGGTGAGCGAAGAGGCGCGGGCAGATATCATGGGGGTTTTGGTCGAGCTTTTGGATCCTCAGCAGAACAAGGCATTTACGGACCACTTTTTGGATTATCCGGTTGACCTTTCACAAGTTTTGTTCATAGCAACCTCAAATAACACAAAAGACATTTCGACAGCGGTTATTGATAGGCTTGAGATAATCCAGATGCCGTCATATACGGACGACGAAAAAATTGTCATCGGCAAAACGTATGTGTTGCCGAAAGTTATGCATGATTCGGGACTCACTCCCAATGATTTCGCGATAGCCGATGACGTATGGCCGGAGGCTATCGTTAGGCCTTTAGGGTACGACCCCGGAATTAGGGGGCTGCAACGTGTGTTGCAGGGAATTGTCAGGAAAACAGTGTATTACATGATGCTGGGGAAAATCCCTCAAGGTCAAAGATTTATTGTGACAAACCAAAACATCAAGAGTTTTATTAACTCATGGTAAAAAATCAGTTTGTATTTTGTAGCTACAGTTTTCAATTTGGTGCGATATAATAAGATAAAATGGATAACAATAGTAATTCTCCTCAAAATTCCTTGACTCTCATTCCCCTTGGTGGCATCGGGAGTGTTACCAAGAACATGTATCTCTATATTTATGGAAATGAGATTCTTATCGTTGATTGTGGGATGGGATTTCCTGACGCATCGACGCCGGGGGTCGATTTTCTCATTCCTGATATCACTCATCTTAAAAAATTAGTTTCTCAAGGGAAAAAAATTGTAGGACTGCTTTTAACCCACGGGCACGAGGATCACATCGGTGGTGTTCCTTTTGTTCTCGACCAGCTGCCTGAATTTCCGATGTATGCAACGCCTTTGACTGCGGCATTTACTAACGAAAAACTCAAAGATTTTGGACTCAACCGAAGGGTCACGGAGGTCAAATTTAAAAAAGATTTTAAATTGGGTTCATTCATGGTTCGCTTCTTACACATTACCCACTCCGTTATGGATACTTCAAATATTTTTGTGAAGACGCCTATTGGGAATTTTTATCACGGGAGTGATTATAAATTTGACCTTACTCCTCCCGATGGCAAGCCTTCAGACCTTCATGGAATTGCAGCAACGTCCCAGGAAGGTGTTTTGTGTTTGCTTTCCGATTCGCTTGGAGCCGAGCGGGAAGGTCATTCAAAGTCGGAAAGAAAAATTTCAGACAGTTTTGAGGCAGAATTCAGACGGGCTAAAGGGAGAGTTTTTGTCAGCACTTATTCGTCAAATATCTCACGCATGAACCAGGCAATAGAAGTTGCACTCCGATTCAACAGAAAAATCTGCTTCATTGGACGCTCATTTACAAAAGCCCGGGATATCGGAAGGCAATTAGGATACATGAAATTGCCTCAAAATATGGAAGTAAAGCCTCAGCAGGTAATGACAATGGATCCTACAAAAGTAATGATTTTAATTCCCGGAAGTCAGGCACAGGAAGAATCGGCTTTGGTGCGCGTTGCCCATGACAATGACAAAGCACTTCGGATAGATAAAAGAGATACCGTAATTTTTTCGGCCGACCCGATTCCCGGAAATGAGGTCAATATCTATAGTCTCATTGACATTATCTCAAAAAAAGGAGCACGGGTGATACATAGTGATATGAGTGATGAGTTCCATGTCTCAGGTCATGGCTCGCAAAACGACATAAAACTTCTTGCAACACTAACCCGCCCCCGTTTTGCCATGCCAATTGGGGGAAATTACCGTCACATGATAGCGTTCAAAGAAATAATGACCGAGCTTGGAATGCGTGAGCAGGACGTGGTGCTTCCCGAGTATGGACAGGAAATAATTTTTAACAAAAATAATTTTCGGTATGGTGCAAAAATTCCGCTTGCGACGGTGTATGTTGATGAGATAACAGGTGAGGAAATGGAGAAATTTATATTGCTTGATAGACAAAAAATAGCAAAGGAGGGGATCATGATAATAATTGTTGAGGTTGAAGGTGAGACAGGAAAAATCATCTCGTCTCCTGATATTATCGTCAGGGGAGGGATTTTCACCGAAAAAGAAGGATTTGCAAAAAAATTGGAAGGAGAGCTGGGTGAAACGTTAAGCGGGAATGGAGACAAAAAGCCAAATATGGGAATTTACCGAAAGACAATCCAGCGAAAAGCTGAGGAATTGTTATACCGCATGAAGCGCGAGCCGCTTGTCATCCCCGTTGTTGTAGAAGTATAACTTGCCTGCAGATTCACAGAAATAATCAATGTTGAAAATTTGAATTGGGTGTAGAATATGGCCATATGTTGGCAGAAAGCGATTATCACTTGGGAATAGATGACGTCAGAATAAATGAAGTAGGTGAAAGAGTTGATGATTTCTGGACTGATGACAGGCTGCTTGCCGGAGTAGTCCGGGGGACCATGACCAAAATTAGAACAGTGCAGCCTGATTACGTATCTTTTTTGGGCGACATGAGCCAGGAAATAGGGATTTCAAACATGCTTGTTTATGGAGCGGCAGCAATGATAGCGCACGAGTTGGTGCCGGTAATGCAGCGGTTGGAGCCATTGAAAAAAGAAGACCTTACTACGTTAAAATCGAGAGTCTTGGAACAATTTTCTTTTGTAAGGATAGGGGAGAATAGGACGGTCCAATATCTTGAAACCGACTGGATGCTGGAGGAGTTGGAGGGTGATTCACCGGATTTTGTAGACTGGATAAGACAGGTAGGTAATGAACTCGATGAGGATGGAAGACAGTATGATTTCAAGTTGGGGTGCCTTTTGGCTGTCATGCCATTTCATCTGCGTAATAAATCAAGAATTTTAGCGTAGAGCAGATTTATTTTGCCGAACCGGAACGGTCATTGTTTCCTTTCTTAAATTTACGGTACAATTGAGATGCTGCCTATATGAATACTGTCCGTCAACCACTTGAGTGTGCTTACTTTTCCATGGAATTTATGTTGGAGTCGGATATCCCTACATATGCCGGGGGATTGGGGGTTTTAGCAGGTGACCTACTCCGTTCGTGCGCGGATATGGAAGTGCCTGTGGTGGGAGTCTCTCTTGTCTATTATGACAATATGTCACGGCAAATAATCCGGGATGGAAAACAAATGTACGAATCGCTCGTCTGGCACAAAAACGATCAGCTGACAAAACTTCCCAATAGAGTTGAAATTACTATCAACGGTCAGAAAATAATTGTGTGTGTTTGGCGGTATGACATCGTCGGAATCAATGGATACGTAGTCCCCGTATACCTTTTGGATACCGATTTTCTGGATAATAATGCCTACGCTCGGGGAATTACAAAATCGTTATATGAGGGAAGCCAGCGGCTTGCCCAAGAAATCCTTCTTGGTGTCGGGGGAGTAAAGATGCTGAGGGATTTGGGTTACAAGGAAATTAAGACGTTTCATATGAATGAAGGGCACGCTTCTTTTGTTCCAGTTGGGCTTCTTGCCGAGAATGACTATAAGGATGAAAAGGTAAAACCGCAATGCGTATTTACAACCCATACCCCAATTCCCGAAGGGCACGACAAGTTCTCATATGACTACGCGTATCAAATTGCGGGAGATAATTTACCTTGGCATATTAAAAAACTCGCCTCGGAAGAAGAGTTGCATATGACAAAACTTGGGATGAGCGAAAGCAAGTATATTTTTGGAGTATCACAAAAGCATGGAAGAGTCTCTCAAAATATGTTTCCTCAATTTGATATCCATGCGATTACAAACGGTGTACATCATAGAACGTGGATTGGGACCGAACTGGCAAATCTATACGACAAATATCTTCCCGAATGGGTTACTAATCCATACATTTTCAAAGAGGCAATAGATAAGGTTCCTGACGAGCAGTTGTGGAATGCCCATCAGGAAGAGAAAAGAAAACTATTGGAATATGTAAATCATCATCTCACTTCGGTTTCGTCATTTGAGGAGCAGAAAAACCCATCATCTTCCGAGCTTTTAGACGTTGATACGTTGACTATTTCGCTTGCCAGGCGTCTGGTTCCGTATAAAAGACCGTTGCTTTTGTACAGTGATATCGAAAGACTTCTGAAAATTGGTCAAGGAAAAATACAGATTATTCAGTGTGGAAAAGCAAATCCTCAGGACGAGTCGGCACAGAATTTTGTGCAGCAAATTATCGAAATATCCCGGCAATTAAGAGGAAAAATTAGGGTTGTGTATTTGGAAAACTATTCACCGCTTCTTGCCCGTCCGCTTGTCCGCGGTTCGGATGTGTGGCTTAACACACCCAAGAGACCTCTTGAAGCATCCGGCACATCAGGCATGAAGGCTGCTATGAACGGAGTTCTCAATTTTTCAGTACTTGATGGATGGTGGATAGAGGGATACGAAATGGATTCCGAAGCGGGTTTTTCTATAGGTCCGGATGACCCAAGCGTTACGCCTCAAAATGACGATAAGCAGGATATAGACGATATGTACAACAAATTACAAAACGAGATAATTCCTCTTTACTATGGGGGCAGGCGGGATTGGATAAATCGCATGAAACATGCGATAGCGCTTGGTGCATATTTTAATACTCATCGCGCCATTTCCGAATATCGGCAAAAGGCTTGGAACGCCTAGTTAATTTTAACTCCGCTGACTGTTGATTATCGGTTCAAGATTATCTATTATGGTACAATAATTATTGCCTCGCTCCGATAGGAGTTTATTCAAATGCCAAAAAAAAGAAAGATAAAAAAGAGAGGTTCCTATAAAAGAAGAAGTCCCGGCTTAAAACTTAAGAAAGGGACAATTTATACACTTTCCGCTATTGGGCTTGTCTTTTTTGCACTTGCGAGTCTGGTTTCATATACCCGAAATGGGAGTGCTTTAACCAAGCTGAATGATTACCTCATCAATTTCTTCGGCTTCTTTTCGTTCTTGGTTCCAATCGTATGTATTCTCGTTGCGCTTTTCATTTTGCAAATGAAAAACAGTCTGTCAAAGCCAAATATTTCAATCGGATTTATCGTATTTTCCGTATCGATTTTGGGGTTATTTCAGAGTGGAATGGTAGGGCATGATATTTATTTCTATATCAGTAACCTTATCGGGCCGATTTTGACAGTTTTACTCTTTGCTTTGGGTGCATTTATCGGGTTTGTTGTTTGCATGAATCTTTCTTTCACCGAGATAGGTGCTTTTGTTTTTTCATCGGTTAAAGGGGCCGGGAGCAATGTGGGAAAAGGGGTTACTCCCCTTCTTAAAACAAAAGATAAATTCGCAACAGACATGCAGCCTATGACGATAAAGGGGATAGGTGATGACGTAAAAATCAACACCGTGAATGTCTCGGACGCAAAAGACCCGAGTGCTCCTCCCGCAAAGTCGGCCGCTCCTACAACTCCTCAACTTCCACCAAAGAAGGGTATGCTTCCTGAAGAGATGATACTTAACAAACCATTGGAAATGGGAATGTGGGAATACCCTCCATTCTCGCTTTTGACCGAGAACAAAGATAAAAAACGCGATACGGGGGACGTGAAGAGAATCGCTGCAACAATTGAGAGTACTTTGCAAAGCTTTGGGGTGAAGGCAGGAGTTGCCGAGATAAATGTCGGACCTTCGGTTACACAGTATGCAATTAGAATCCCATTGGGTACAAAGCTTTCCAGAATTACAACACTTGCAAATGATTTGGCCTTGGCAACGGAAGCTCCCGGAGGACAAATTAGAATTGAAGCTCCAATTCCGGGGCGGAGTCTTGTCGGAATCGAAATCCCCAATAAGTCACTTGAGCTTGTTCCTCTTCGCACAATGCTTGAATCGAAAAAAATGCAGGAAACAAAATCAAAGCTCGCAGTCCCTCTTGGACTCAACGTCAGTGGAGAGCCGGTAGTTGCCGATATCGCAAAAATGCCGCACGTTTTGATTGCCGGAACGACCGGTTCCGGAAAATCGGTTATGGTAAATGCATTTATCTCCTCGTTCCTGTTTAGGGCCTCACCTTCGGAGGTAAAACTTATCATGATTGACCCTAAAAGAGTTGAATTGACGGGTTACAACGATATTCCTCATCTTCTTTCTCCTGTAGTCGTTGAGCCGGAGCAGGCGGTATCTGCCCTCAAGTGGGCGCTCAAGGAAATGGATAGGCGTTATACGAAATTCGCAGAGGCCGGTGTAAAAAATATCGATTCCTATAATGAGCTGGCAGGATTTCAGGCAATTCCCTATATCGTTATTGTCATGGATGAGTTGGCAGATCTAATGGCCTTGGCACCGGTTGAGGTAGAGGACAGTATTGCACGTCTTGCTCAAATGGCGCGGGCAACCGGTATCCATTTGGTGTTGGCGACGCAGAGGCCTTCGGTTGATGTTATTACGGGTCTTATTAAGGCGAATATTCCCTGCCGTATCGCATTTAATGTGTCTTCGGGCATTGATTCAAAAGTTATTATCGACGGACCCGGTGCCGAGAAATTATTGGGACGGGGAGACATGCTTTTTGTTCCGCCGGACCAGGCAAAACCAGCGCGTATACAGGGAACGTTTGTATCCGATCAGGATGTTAAGAGGCTGGTCAATTTCATAAAATCGAAAGGAATTCCTGTTGAGTACACTTCGGAAGTCATCGAGCAATCGGTAAATATTAAAGGGCGCGGTGGTATCAATGCGACCGGGACAGGGGGAGATGAGCATGACGAGCTCTTTGAGCAGGCTGTGAGGATGATTAGCCAACACGATAGGGCGTCTGCATCTCTCATACAGCGAAGGCTGCAAGTAGGGTTTAATAGAGCAGCACGGCTTCTCGAACAGCTTGAGGAAGCAGGTGTTGTCGGTCCTGCCGACGGTTCAAAACCGCGGGATGTATTGGTGCGAAATGCTGACGAGTTCCTCAATGGTCCTGCCCAAACCCAAGAGTAACATTTTTATGCGTAAGATTTCAGAAATCCTTCAGGATGCCCGTATTGAAAAGGGCTATTCTTTGGAAAATGTCGTAAAGGCGACAAAAATAAAGAAGCAATTTATTATTGCAATTGAGGAGGGGAGATATTTTGACCTGCCGTCGGAAAGTTATGCATTGGGGTTCATAAAAAATTACGCGCAATACGTGGGATATGACAAAAATAAAGCGGCAGCCCTATTTAGACGGGAGTACGAGGGTGTAGCGGGGCGCGTGCTGCCTACTTTTAAAAGCAAAGATAACAAACTTATCAGAAGAAAATTCAACACACCGAGAAATTTTATTATCGGCATCGTCATTCTTGTAATACTTGGATACATCGGATTTCAATATAGCTCTTTTTTCTTCGGCCCAAAATTGGAAGTTGTTACCCCAAAAGATAATTCGCTTGTAAAAAATAATATTGTAGAAGTTTCCGGGAAAACCGACCCGTACGCAACGGTCCTTATCAATAACGAAGAGTCATATGTGCAGTTGGACGGGACATTCAAAAAAACGCTCTATTTATTTGAAGGGGATAGGATAATTATCGTTACTTCCCAAAATAGAAATGGAAAGAATACAAAAAAGATACTTCACGTGAAAGTCCGCTAATGGAGACTAAATAAACCCCTATTGAAAGCACGCTTAAAACTCTTATAGAAAATAAAAAGGGACAGTAAGAAGTAAAAGACATTAAGAATTGTTGCGATTAACATATAATTCCAATTCACGGTATGGTTAAAAATTATTTGCCGGGTTGCTTCATACACATAACTTGAAGGGAGAGCATATGCTATACTTTGTGCCCAATGAGGAAGTATCGAGACCGGATAATAAATTGCTGAAAACGGTGCTGCTGCCCAAGGAACCGTCCATCCCAATGTCTGTATTCGTGAGCCAAAGCGCAGAATAACTGAGCCAACCAAAAGCCCAATTGAGAATCCAAAAACAAAAAGTTGAAATATAAAAGGGAGAAGAGCCCAACCGTAGATGAATATATTCACTTTATACAAAAGATAGGCAATAATGGAGGCAAATGCAATACTAATTATTCCCTTTAATATCCCGACAATAGCAAGCGCTGTTATCCATTCGAAAAATCTGAGAGGAGCGACGAAAATATTTGGGAGATTCCAGTCCCACAATTCGACTAAAACATTAATTGAAATTTCGTTTTGGGCACGCCATGGAATAATCCACAGGAGTATTGCGCCGATGATTGCAATAATATGAAGTTTTGAGTCGGGCGAGAACGAAACGAAATATATACCGGCAAGTCCCCACAAAATGATATCAAGAACTGGCCAATAAAATACATCGCTCATTCTGTCAAAACTCCTTCTTAAGTTATAAAAATGCCTCAAAACGAGAGCATAAATTCGTCTGATACTCATACAGTATTTATTGAAATTTTTAAGAAATAATCCTCAAGCGTAGGTTTATTGATGCTTATCTCGTCATAAAGGATATTGTTTTCGGAAAGCTTGTGAAGTATTTTTGGTATTTCTTTTTCATTTAAGGACATGACAATATATTTATTGTCAATTTCATGAGTGAGTTTGTTTTTCTTACAAAAAGCAATCATTTCGTGCATATTTTGAGGGAAAAGCTCAATCTGTGTCACTCCGATTTTTCTTGCAAGAGCAACCGGCGTGTCGTTTGCAATAATTTTTCCGTTGTTGATAAAAATTACTCTGTCGCATATTTCTTCGACTTCTTTCATGTTGTGAGAAGTAAAAACAATTGAGACGTTATATTCTTTTCTTTCTTTCGAAATAAAATCTCTGATATATTTTGCTATATCGGGATCTAGAGACGCAGTTGGTTCATCAAGCAAAAGTACTTTTGGAAAATTTAAGAATGCCTTTGCTAAATTTACTCTTGTTTTTTGTCCGGCAGAAAGACTTACGACTCTCTTCTTCAAAAGCTCTTGCAATTTGAAAGTTTCGATGATTTCATTGAGCCTCTTCTTCCTATTCTTGATTTTGTAGAGATATGACATAAAAGTAAGATTTTCATAGACTGATAAATTCCAGGGGAGGCTCGAATAGGTCGTTGTGTAATTTACTTTTTCTAAAATATCGTGTCTATGTTGAAATAGTGATTTTCCAAAATACGCAATTTCACCGCCTGTCGGTTCTAAAGATCCGACGAGCATCTGAAGAGTTGTGGTTTTACCTGCTCCATTCGGGCCTAAGAAGCCAAGTATTTCCCCTTCCTCCAATTCAAAAGAAATATTATCTACAGCGGTAAAGTTTCCAAATTTTTTTATCAAGTTTGTTACCTTCAAAACATGCATAAACTAAATTATATACCCCTTTATATAGAAAAGTAGTCGGGTATAACATCTTCTACGCTCAATTTACAACAAAAAAATTGCAAATTAGAGTAAGAAGGGTATGCCAGGTATTTTTTTTATACTTTTTTAATGAATTGTTAATATCTTGAAAGAAAACTGAAAAGGTAGAATTGTATCCACTTTGTTCTCTTGATTTTGAAATTTTCACATGATACGTTTGAAGGACATGATAGACACTGTCCAGGCCGTTCTGCTTTTTGTAATTGTTCTTCTCACTATTCTTTTTGTGGTGCTTGGTATTCAGGTGTTCTATATATTAAAGGATTTGAGAGAGACGTTAAAGAGAACAAACAACATATTGGAAGATGTTGAAAATGTCTCCGATGGGGTTAACCGTTCTCTCTCTTCATTCTCAGGAATGTTCAGTAACGCTTCTGCAGTCGGTTCTGTCGTTAGGATATTATCTCTCTTTAAGAAAAGGAAAAAGGAGTGACTTCATGCAAGAAAAACACGGCCCAAATGGATTCTTACTCGGACTTCTTATAGGAGGAGCGGTAGGGGCGTTGGTTTCAACGAAAAAGGGACGTCAAATCCTGAAGGACTTAGCCGATTATGGACTTGAATATGTAGGTAAAACCATTGACATGGAAGACGTTGAGAATATTCTTAACGGTGAGGATGAAGAAGTGTTTGAAGACGATTTGGATATGACAAAAAACGAAACAAAACGGGAGGAACAGAATTCATCTCCAAAAGAGGATGTTATGCAAAAGAATGAACCGGCAAGAAGAAGACTTTTTAGAGGAATTAGGAAAAGATGAGGTATAATAAGTACTGAAATTGAAAAACTGCCTCCCGGCAGTTTTTTTGTAGGATATGAAGTTTGTTGAAAAATTAAAAAAGAAATGGGATGAGAAAAAATTCGTCTGCGTTGGACTCGACCCCGTTTCTGAAAAACTTCCCAAAATACTCAACAATAATTTCTATGAGTTTAATAAAGCCATTATCGATGCAACACACGACATAGTTCTTGCGTATAAACCCAACTCGGCCTTTTATGAGGCAAAAGGTTCTGAAGGAATTGAAGACTTAAAAAAGACGTGTGATTATATTTCTCAAAATTTTCCCCACATTCCTATAATTTTGGATGCAAAAAGAGGAGATATCGGAAGTACCAACGAAGGATACGTGACATTTGCTTTCGACTATTTGAAAGCTGATGCCATTACTCTCCATCCGTATTTAGGGAAAGAAGCTTTACAGCCTTTTTTAGACAGACCCGAGAAGGGGCTCATAATCCTTTGTAAAACTTCAAATCCGGGAGCAGGGGAATTTCAAGATTTGGAAATTGATGGCAAGCCTCTTTATCAAGTGGTTGCGAAGAAGGCAATTTTAGAATGGAACGGTAATGGAAATATCTGTTTTGTTGTCGGTGGTACATATCCTGAAGAATTCAAAAGTATTAGAAAAATAGTCGGTGATGTTCCAATTCTTATTCCCGGAATCGGTGCACAGGGTGGTGATTTGGAAAAGACCGTGAAAAATGGACGAGATAGCAAAAACCGGGGGATGATAATAAGCTCTTCTCGTGGTATTATTTTTGCATCCAATGGCGATGACTTTGCGGATAAGGCAAGAGCTGAGGCGCTTAAGCTTTCGGAAGAAATAAAAAAATACTTGTAGAAATAGTATGAATGCAAAAAAAGAATTAGAAAAAGTTGGGTGTATATATGAAGGGCATTTTGTCGGGGTAAGCGGCAAACATCTTGCCGGATATTGCAATATTGACCCTCTTCTTCCTCATGTAAATCTTGTCAGCAAAATGATAAAGACAATTGTTTCGGAATTTCAAAAGGCAGGCGTCGAAACCGTCGTATCCCCAGCAGTAGGAGCCATTCCATTTTCTCATTGGGGAGCATATCATCTGTCAAAACTTACGAAGAAAGACGTCAAGGGTGTGTGGGCAGATAAAGTAAAAAGTTCGGAGAAAAAAGCTTTTGCTTTTGAAAGACAAGGATTTATTGAAGCCGTAAAAGGGAAAAAAGTATTGATTGTGGAGGACATGATAAATCAGATGTTTTCAATTAAAGCAACAATAGAGACTGTAGAAAAAGCAGGTGGAAAGATAGTCGGTATTGGCTGCGTGGCTGCGAATAAAGGGGTTTCGGCAAAAGCTATGAATGTAAAAAAATTTGTAAATCTTTGCGATATCCAATATGATGTGTGGACCCCTGAGGACTGTCAAAAAAACGGACTATGTAGAAAAAATATCCCCATAGTTGAGGATATCGGACACGGAGACGAATATAAGAAAGAACATCCAAAATATAAAGGCGGATATATAAAGCTTCTTAGCTAGGGTTTGGTTGTTTTTCTGAAGGAGTATATGTACAAGCTGTGCATAATTTTTGTTCGGAAATTATGCTAGAAATTGTTATGCTCTTGGAGTACAATTCTTCTATTCATGGGAAAAAAAGTAGTTTTCATAGGCGGTGGAACGGGTGGATTTACTGTCCTTTCGGGTCTTAAAGAATATCCCTACAAGCTTTCAGCAATTGTTAGTATGGCCGATGATGGCGGCTCAACAGGCGTTTTGCGCGAGGAATTCGGAACGCTCCCTGCGGGGGATATTCGGCGTGCTCTTATTGCTCTCTCAGACTCCAATAAAAAAGTGCTTTCGGAACTGTTTAATTACAGGTTTGGTGAAGAATCATCTCTTAAAGGGCATAGCATGGGAAATCTACTTCTGACAGCTCTTGAAAAAATTACGGGGGATTTTGCAAGTGCGGTAAAAGAAGCGGGGGATGTCTTGAATATTAACGGGGAAGTGCTTCCCGTAACCCTTACTCCAACCCGTCTTTGTGCCATGCTAACCGACGGAACCAAGATAGAAGGGGAGACAAATATTGATATTCCAAAACACGACGGGACATTAAAAATCAAAAATATTTTTCTAAAACCGGAAGTCAATGCCAATCCGGATGCAATAAAGGCAATTATGGAGGCCGATGTTATTGTTCTGGGTCCCGGTGACGTATATACGTCAATTTTACCAAATTTAATAGTCAAAGGAATCTCAGAAGCGATAAAAGAGTCTCATGCAAAACTAATTTACAATGTTAACATCATGACTAAATTCGGAGAAACAAATGATTTTAAGGCACGGGATTTTGTCGAGAAAATGGAGGAATATCTGGGAAAGAATAGAATTGATGTAGTTACGGTAAATGTTGAAAGGCCGACGGGTGAAATTGTTAAAAGGTACGAAGAGGAAAAAGTAGAATTTGTCGAGAACAATATGAAAGAAAGTCCGAAAGTAGTGACCGGCGACTTTCTGAGGGATGGAATGTTTTTAAGACATGATTCGGATAAGTTGGCCAAAACACTTTCTGCAATAATTGACAAATAATATGGAAAACAAAAAGAAGGCAGGGCAGATAGCAGCAAAACTGAAAGAGTTATTCCCAAATCCGAAAACTCCCCTTAACCACTCAAACCCTTGGGAGCTATATGTTGCAGTTGCACTATCCGCACAACAAACTGATGTGGGGGTTAATAAAGTCACAGAAACGCTATTTAAAAAATTCAAAAGTTTGGATGATTATAAAAATGCAACATATGATGAGTTCGATAATGACATAAAAAGTATAAATTTTCATAAAGGGAAAGCGAAAGCAATATTGGAAGCGGCACATATTGTATCCGAAAAATATGGCGGCAATATGCCGCAAACTATGGACGAGTTGATAGCATTGCCATTTATTGGCAGAAAGACCGCAAATGTTATACTGCAAGAGGCATTTGGAAAAAGTGAAGGGATAGTTGTAGATACTCATGTAAAACGGCTGGCAAATCTGTTCGGTCTGAGCAGCCAAAAAGATCCGGCAAAAATAGAGAAAGATTTAATGGAAATGCTGCCCCAAAAGGATTGGCGCGAATTCGGTCTTGGTTTAATTTACTACGGACGTACTTATTGCAAAGCAAGCTGCAAACACACCGATTGTCCTCTGAGAGGGCATATCGGAAACTAAATGGATAGATAAAGATATGGTAGAGCAAAACTTCCCATCTCAAGAATTACGCTCGGAATTTGTAAGACAAGTTCCGGAACTTTTTTCTCAACGCGATGTATTTTCCGACTGCCTCACTATTGTACATATGAGTGCGATGGAATTTAAATTGGCAGCGACTAATGAAGCTCACCAGGGATTAGTTAGGGCAGAGTACCGTTATGATGATGAGACAGGCCAATTCAGGCTTTTTGATGTAAATGAGATTATGGGTGCATTTAAAGACGGAGTATTACAATCTAGCGCTCTTTTTGAAATACGTTTCTAATACTACATCATGATATATTGGTTTTTCGGATACCCGGGTATCGGAAAAGATTATTGTGCCAAGAAGCTTTCTTTGATTAAGGAATTTCCCTATATTGATGCCGATGATTTTCTGACAGAGGAAGATAGAGACAAATTGTTAGATAAAAGTTTTACTATTGAAGATAGATTGTTAAAGCTAGAAAGAATAATAACTCACATCAGAAGTCTTCAAAAACATCATGAGAGCATTGCGGTTGCCGATTCTCTTCCTGACAACGCGTCAAGAAATCTCGTCAAAAATTCGTTTTCAGAAAAGATAAAACTCATTTTGGTAACGGCACCCGATGAAATTCACAAGAAAAGAATAGCAAAAAGGAAAAATCATTTTTTTACTGCCGAACTTCTTGATGACTATATAAAAAAACATTGGAAGAAAATAAACGTCCCGTATGTCGAGTTTGAGAATATTGCTTCAGAATGGGAAGAACGCCTAAAAAAACTTTTATAGCCTCGAATTTCGTGTTACAATAGGCTCTATTATGACAGCTTCTGAAATACTTGAGAGATACATCCGATTCTTCGAAAAAAAAGGGCATACACATATAGAAAACTCATCACTTGTTCCCCTTAACGATCCCACAACGCTGTTTACTTCCTCCGGCATGCAACCGTTAGTTCCATTTCTTCTAGGCGAACCACATCCTTCAGGAACACGATTGGTAAATGCACAGAACTCTTTTCGCGCACAAGATATCGATGAGATAGGGGATAACCGGCACACGACATTTTTTAGGATGCTTGGGAATTGGTCCTTAGGCGATTACTTCAAAAAAGAACAATTACCATGGTTTTTTGAATTCTTAACCGACGAGTTAGGGCTTGATGCGAATAAATTATTCGTTACGGTTTTTGCCGGTGGCAATGAAATTCCAAAAGACAATGAGAGTATTGAGATATGGAAAAGTTTGTTTGAGAAGAAAGGGATAAGTACGGAAAATAGGATATTTGAATATGGGGTTGAGAAAAACTGGTGGTCAAGAAGTGGTACCCCTGACAAGATGCCGAACGGTGAGCCGGGTGGGCCCGATAGTGAAGTATTTTACGACTTTGGCAGTGATTTAGGTCTCCACGAGAACAGTCCCTACAGAAATCTTAAGTGCCATGTGAATTGTGACTGTGGAAGGTACCTTGAGATTGGA
>CAZMSF010000003.1:0-6297 GCA_964568885.1 uncultured Gammaproteobacteria bacterium | reverse complement strand
CAGAAATCTTAAGTGCCATGTGAATTGTGACTGTGGAAGGTACCTTGAGATTGGAAATTCGGTTTTTATGCAGTATATAAAAACTGACAAAGGTTTTGAAAAGCTTCCAAAACAAAACGTCGATTTCGGGGGTGGCCTTGAACGATTGGTGGCTGTTAGCGAAAACAAACAAGACGTTTTCGAATCGAGTTTATTCAAACCTATTATTGATACCATCACTAACACAACTGCAAAACCGTATAATAAATTTTCTCACCAAATGCGCATAATACTTGATCATTTCGTAGCTGCGCTATTTATTTGTTCAAATGGCGTGAAGCCTTCAAATAAAGAGCAAGGGTACGTACTGAGACGGTTGATTCGTCGAGGTCTTGACAATTTCTATCTTCTCAATGGTGACACAATTGTCCCTATTCTTGAAAAAATTGTCGAACAATATAACGATACCGACCCCGTACTTTTGAATAAGTTTGAAGAGTTAAAAAACACAATACTTGAAGAGGAACAAACATACCAGAAAGCTCTTGCCGGTGGAAAGAAATTGATTGAAAAAGAAATTGCAAAAATTTCCCAGGAAGTGACGGTTGGTGACGAATTGATGGGGGTAAGCCAGATATCGGCCGATGTTGCATTTAAAGCAATAACTTCATTCGGTTTGGGTCCCACTCAATTGAAAAGCTTGGGATATACTTTTGATGACCAGGAACTTGCTGAGAAGATAAAAGAGCACCAAGAGCTTTCCCGAAAAGGCGCCGAGCAAAAATTTGCAGGGGGGCTTGCGGACCATAACGAACTGACAATAAAAGGACATACCGCGACACACTTAATGCATCAGGCGTTACGGGATGTTTTGGGTAACTCTGTGCATCAGACAGGAAGCAATATTACGTCGGAAAGAGTACGGTTTGACTTTACCTTTGATAGAAAATTGACCGAGGAGGAAATACAAAAAGTAAAAGACATGGTTCTGCAAAAAATTAAAGAAGATCTTCCAGTTCATTTTGAGATAATGCCCTTGCAAAAGGCAAAAGATCTGAAAGCCATCGGTCTATTTGATGATAAATATGCTGAAAATGTGAAGGTTTATTTTGTTGGCGACTATTCGAAAGAGTTTTGCGGGGGACCGCACGTTGAGCATACCGGTACCATTGCCAGTTTTGATATACTAAAAGAAGAAGGAGTTGCCCGGGGGGTTCGGCGTATCTACGCCAAAGTGACTTAAACGGGTGAAACAATTTCAATATGCGTCTTCCTGCCATACCATTTCTTACAAAAACCGTATCGACAGAATTCTTCCTTTCCTTAATTTTTGAAAGCGATAAGATTTCTTCTATTCTTTTTAAAGAACAGGAGAAAACACTTATTATACTAGCTTCTCATGAGGTCTTATTGGACCTTGAAGATGCAACTGTCGAGGACTTGGTCGTTGCAAGCGATAAAGTCATTTCAAAATTAGAGTTAAGCCTTCCGGAAAACGCCACGCTCGAAAAAACAATTTTTGCGGTTCCGCATTCTTGGGTTGAAGAGGGAAAAATCAAGCCCGAAAGACTCACTCAGCTTAAAAAAATAAGCGTTGAACTGGCCTTAACCCCTATGGGCTTTATCGTCTCAATTGAGGCAATTATCGCATTCCTGCAGAAGAAGGAGGGCGCTCCGGTAAATGGAATTTTTGTTGAGCTTTCCGAAAAGTATCTGACGGTATTTATCGTGAGAGGAGGAAATGTAATTGATGTTAAGCATGGGATGGTTGAGGACGGAGTTGAAACCACGGTCGAAAAACTCTTGGGAGAAGTGACAAGCCTTGATGTTCTGCCTTCAAAAATAGTGCTTCTTCACAACAAAGAATCGGAAAACATCCAGCAAAAATTCCTGTCTCACCACTGGACAAAAGACCTTCCTTTCATGCATCTTCCGCAAGTGGCAATACTTGAGCGGGGTTTTGAAAACGAAGCAATTATTAGCGGTGTTGCAACTCAGCTTAATGTTTCCTTGAAAGGCGATGTGGCGGTAGCAACAAGTGAGGAAATAGGAGAAGATGAGGAAGAGCTCACCAGGTCTAACGATTTATTTGGCTTCGTTAAAGATGCAGATGTTGCAGAGATTGCTGAAGAAAAAGAACCGGTGCCAGAGACACCCAAAAAAAGTGGAGAATTTGATTTTGCTGAAGAAGTGAATGAAAAACCGATTATCGTAAAACATCATGGGGTTGAACAATCGGATGATGGTGAAGAACAACTATACGAAGAAGATTCTATTGATGGGGAAGCAAGAGGAGGAGCAAAAGGGAGGAGCGGGGCCGGTATTTTATCAATGGTTTCGGAACTATTTACGCCCAGCAGTTTTGCAAAAATTCCGCGGATTTTTGGGAGCGGTAGGAAACTTGCAATTCCTCTTATTGCTCTTATTGCAGTAATTGGCGTTATCGTGCTGTATTATATGGTATTTTTGAAAACGGACGTCATTGTTTTTACAGACAAAAAAGCATTCACGCAGGATTCTTTGGATATTACTCTTACGACGAGCGGTGATTCTTCTTTTTCTGACAAGACTTTAAAAATATCAACACTAAATGAGGAAGTCCAAGGAGAAGAATCTCAGGAGACGACCGGTCAAAAAGATACGGGTCAAAAAGCAACAGGTACGATAACAATTTTTAACAAAACCGAACAGCCAAAGCAAATTGAGAAAGGCACAACGGTCGTTTCATCCAACAATTTGAGTTTTACCCTCAACGATTCCGTATCTATTGCCTCGACCAGCTCTTTCTCGACGTCATTTTCAAATGTGCAGGCAAAAGTGACTGCTGCCAACTTCGGAAAAGAATACAATCTTCCTTCATCGACTAATTTTACGGTTAAAGGAACCCCGACTTCAGATCTTTTTGGAAGAAATGATAGTGCTTTCTCGGGAGGAACAAAAGAAGAGGTTCAGGTGGTATCGAAAAAAGATCTGCAGGGACTGGAAGATACCGTAACAAAGAGGCTTTTTGAAAAAGCGTCATCTCAAGCAACGGCCAAATTGCAAGGAGATGAGGCAATGGTGCCTTCGTATTTAACCGCCGATTTTAAAGAAAAGAAATTTGATAAAAAAGAAAATGATGAGGCGAAAAATGTCAAACTTACTGCAACTGTTGAGTATACGTTGGGAGTATACAAAAAAGAGGAATTATCTAAATTCATCTCAACATCAAACAACTTTAATGTGCCGGCAGACTTCAAGTTATCGGAGTCTGATTCAACCATACAAATTTCAGATATTCAGCAAAACAAAAAAGATATCAGCGCAAAATTATCCTTTAATGCGGTTTTCAAACCTCAGCTTGATGTTTCAAAAATCCCTCAGCTTATTGCGGGAAAAAGTGAAAAGGATGCTATCGCAAAATTAAAGTCCGTATCCGGAATTTCGGATGTAACGGTAGTATTTCCCAACAAGCTTCCCTATTTGCCTTTAATAACATCCCTTAACAAAGGCAATATAAAAGTAGAAGTTAAAACCCAGTAGTATATCTCGTATGCATCGATATTCGTACGGTAAAAGTGCCCCGTTTTTTCGAAAACGGAAAAAAGTCTTAGGTCTGACAAGTATTTGCTTTGGACTTATCTTATTGTTGTATTTCTTTTTTCCGGTTTTGTCGTATCACCTATATCTGTCGTCAGCATTTGCGGGTAGTGATATCCAAACTCCGCTTCCCCAGCGGTTTGTTTTGGGTGGGGGAAGTTCGATGAAGGGATTATTTAGCTCGGGTATCAGTAATATGACGGCAAATTTTGCTGATGCAAGGAATTGGTTTCCGAATGCCCGACGCGACAAGAAAGCCCTTCAAAAAGTTGCCGAATACGAACTTTCCATTCCAACACAAAATATTTCTCATATGAAAGTGTCTGCCGTTGATTTTGATCTTTCAAAACATTTGGTGCAATATTTTTCAACCTCAAAAAGCCCGACCGAAAATGGTACATCGGTTATTTTTGGTCATTCAACGCTCCCTCAGTGGTTTGACCCAAAAAATTATATGGCAATTTTTGCTCATCTCCATTTGCTAAAAGACGGAGATGAGATTTTACTTACGGTTAATAATCAAGACTACCGCTATAAGGTTTTCTCAAAAACTATTGTTGACTCGAATGACCCCAATATTTTTTCTCAAGCGTATGACAACAGCTATATAACAATTATTACCTGTACCCCTCCGGGGACAACTTGGAAGCGTTTGGTTGTAAGAGCAAGTTTGCAGGAAGGGTAGTTTAGAAGTCGGCATATTTAATATATAGTTAATAAAATGGATCCAAATCAAGTTAACAATTACTCTCAATATAATGATGCTCAACTCCAAAAAGAGCACGCGCTACAGGTCTGGAAAGAGAGGATTTACCGATTTTTCTACAATATTTGGCCTGCGGTCCAGCAGCTTCTGATGTTTTTCTTTTATCACTCAATGCGCATAGTGAGAGGATTTTTTAGGACTGCTCTGGAGTCTTTCAAGGGCGGAGGATGATAAATGACCAATAATGAAGAGGCATTAAAAGCCATACAAAAAAAATTGATAGGGAAAACCCTGTCGTATAAAGAAATCTATGCAATTATGGATGAGATTGCCCATGATAGGTTGGGTGATGTGTTGACCACCTATTTTGCCGCTTCCGGATATTCAAAAGGTTTTACGTATGACGAGATATACTATTTGACAAAGGCGATGGTTGAAACAGGTGAACACCTGCATTTTAAAGGAATTGTAGCTGATAAGCACTCCATCGGGGGTTTGCCCGGAACCCGGGCGACGATGATAGTCGTGCCAATTATCGCTTCTGCCGGGTTTACTATTCCAAAAAGTTCTTCTCGCGCAATTACCACCCCTGCCGGAACAGCCGATTCGATGGAAACGATAGCAAAAGTTACTTTTGACGAAAAAGAAATTTACGAAATTGTCGAAAAGACAAATGCATGTATTGTGTGGGGAGGAAGTTTCAAAATAGCCCCCGCAGATGACGAAATTATTCACGTAGAAGAACCTTTAGCACTTGAAAGTTATGACAAAATTCTCGTTTCTGTCATGGCAAAAAAAGTTGCTTTCGGTTCAAATCACGTTGTTATTGATATCCCTTACGGTTCAACAATGAAAGTCCACCATAAGGAAGATGCGGAAAGTCTTGCTAAAAAGTTCAAATATTTGGCGAAACGGTTTGATATAAAACTTGAGGCGATTGTAACTCATGCATCCGAGCCAGCCGGCAACGGTATTGGGCCACTTCTTGAAGCTGCCGACGCTCTAAAAGTCTTGGAACAAGCGAAAGACAGGCCCTTGCCTCTTGAAAAAAAATCGCTCGACTTGGCTGCTCGCCTTCTCGAACTTTGTCTTGAGGATGCTGAAGGTCCGATAAAGGAAGAGGCAGCTAAATTTGAAACGACACTTGCCTGGGCTACGGATATTTTGGTATCAGGCAGAGCGCACAAAAAAATGATGGAAATAATTGGTGCGCAAAGAGGCGATGCATCCATAACGTCTGACAAACTTCACGCAGGCCCATTTACAAAATCGGTTGGGGCAGACAAAAAAGGGGTAGTAAAAGGAATAAAGAGTACAAACCTCACAATTATTGCAAAAGTCTTAGGAGCTCCCCAAGATCACAAGGCTGGGCTGTATCTTCATAAAAGAATTGGGGACACGGTAAATGCGAGAGAAATTTTATTTGATATGTATAGCGAAACCGAACACAGGCTTTCGGAGGCAACCGATTCACTTGAGATGTTCCCCATTTTTGAGATTGAGTAAAATGACCGAGTTTCATACTGCTAAACCGCGGCAACGGAATAGAGAAGTTCCCTTTCCAAACCCTGATGAATTGTATAAAGGAGGAGAGCTAGAGCAACTTTTTTTAACTGACAATGAAACACTGCCATTACACGCTGAATTACCAGAAACTTTTACTTCTATAGCATTTGACATGTATGCTTCATGGTTATCTGATTTGACCCAAGCAGACCCGAAGAAACTTGAGAGGGGTGCGTATGGTTTTTTAAACGCGAACACAGGCGCATGGACATTTCCTCAAAATCCCAATATTGGAAACGAGCATAGCGTTGTAAGGTTGCTTACCCGCAAACCGAGTGTCCATTTTCCTGTTGTTTCATTTCATTCACATCCGGATTCAACCGCTCCTTCGGGAGCAGATATGACTCTTATGATGTCTGATACAGGGTTTTTCTTTGAGGGTGACAATGATGCTGTGATGGAAATTGTTGGAGCGAAAGGATTTAATTATTTAGTTTTGCGAACAGATGATTCGAAATTTGAAAGCA
>CAZMSF010000002.1:0-68438 GCA_964568885.1 uncultured Gammaproteobacteria bacterium | reverse complement strand
TCTCTCCTTTTGTCACCGCGTACAATAAGACCTCAACCGCTTGACCGGTTTCTTTTTTAACTGGCACCGATATCGTTAATGACTTGGTTCTCCCTTCTCCCTTTCGTCGCTCAACCGACACAATTCGTGTCATGCCGCCTTTATTCTCTGCTGTTACGATATACACGTCATCTATAAGAAAGTTGGAAATGACTGTTGCTCGAGCCGTTTGCCCATCATTGTACTTTTGCTTGTCGAAGGAAACAGCCATTGCACTCGCAGGCCCGGTCAGCTGAACAGGAGACCCAATATACGTCATCTGTACGCCAGTCACTTTATTTCCCCGCTGGTCGGTAAACTCCGATTTCAGCTCATAATTCCCTTCTTTCAGATTTCTGAATGTAAAACCTACCCTTCCTTTCCCATCGAGTTCGATGTCTCTCGTCTCAATGACCTGTCCGTTTTCCGAGTAATATTCTTTTTTTGTGAGAGTCAACTTACCCTTCATGTTTCCGACTGCTTGTCTTGGATTATTGTGATTAAGCGCTTGAGTGTAGCCACTCAAACCCGTAGTAGTATTTCCTTCAATCCCATCAAAAAAGAGGGCGAACTCACCCCGGTGGATAAGACGGACAATTTTTCCAAAAGAAGGAACGGCACCGATTGTAGGAGTTACTTCAAGGAGTGCCACTTGGCTTTGTTCAAAACTTTCCGGCAATTTTGTCGAAAACTCGATATTTGCCGTTCCGTTCTTGTCAAATTCGGATGCACCGCTTGTTAATTCTTTTCCTCCCCCATAATAATTAGCATAAATATCTACCTCTATCTGCTCATCATTCCTATCTTTCAATTCCGTGTAATCAACAAGCATAACCCGGTAGGTAAATTTTATGCCCGATAAAGGCTTGCCGTAATTTGTTTTACCAATAACGGTCATGTGCGATGTATCTCCGCTTATGTATTCCTTCTCGCTTGCCTTAACGCTTATATCCATTTCAGGTTTTTTGTAAGCCTCAACCAAAATCGGCAATGTATCCATCGACTGGTATTCTCCCTTGGCGTTTTTTGATGCCAAATATATATTGGGGTACTGGTTCGTCTCCGAATACGGCACTTTCGTATCAAAAGTCAATGTTCCGTTCTCATCGGTTGTCACTTCTTTGTATTCACCCTTCGCTGTATCAAAACCGGCTACATACTTCACATAATATTTTTTTTGCTTGATTGCGTAATTTCCATTATCGTCTCTGACGCGAATAACAGCCTTATAATGCACAGTGTCTCCCGGACGATAAATTGGCCTGTCGGTATACGAAAAGACCTCACTCTCCCCGTCTGAGGCAATTCCCATTCGGTATCCCCGAGTAGAGGTGATGGCAATATCCTCCCCTTGGCTGGTCACAACAAAGTCCGTGTCGTCAGAAAACTTGTTCTGCTGCGCTATCCCCTCAGGGTTGGTTGACTTCGTGTCAAGCAGGCTAACTTTTTCAAGCGCATTGTAATACTCAACCTTTATTCCCCCTATCGCCTTGTTGGTATCACTGGCGGTTGTTACAACGTAGGATTTCTTATTGTCATGCAATACTTGAGCAACGTGTTTTGAAACCACAACAAAAAGCCTGTCACGTCCATACTTATTCGAAAAAGTAACGAAATATATTCCGGGAGTCTTAAAGACAGGACTTGATACATGTATTGCTTTTGTGTATCCGCCTTGCCCTAGGGCCATATATTGACCTGTCGCCGTAACCGACTCTCTGTGGACAAGCTCATCCGGCACTTCATTTATTGCCAGATAAGAATTTTTTTTGTATTTAAAATAAGAAAGCAATTCCTCCTTTGTTGCTTTCTGAAGTGTGACTTTGTACGGTTCCGTCATTTGCTGCTTGATTGACTGAGCATACTTACCCTCATATCCACTATAATCTCCAACCTCGATATCAATTGATTCCCCCACTAAAGCAGGCAGCAAACTTTTGTATGAGGTGAGCCCAAATTCCGGGTTCTGTTGGGTTTTAAAAGTCACATGCGCCTCTTCTCCTAATTGTTTGCCATTTTCTGAATGAAAACTTTTATCAATTGTTACAGAATAAGACGTCTGATATTCAAACGTCTGAGGAAATTTATTTCCCCCCTTCTTATTTGAGGCAAAATACACAACCTGTCCATTTTTCTCTATATGCCAACTTCCTTCCGTTTTTGGGGTCATTGTAAAATATTTTCCCAATTCCTTCTCGCTTATTCCTATTTTTTTTGAAAAAACAAATGTTGGTTGAGCGATTACGGGTGTTGCGTTTTGTTGATCCGAAGGGGAACTTTCGACAAGCGAAAATTCACTTTTTGGTTTTGTTGGAGAAGTACTTGGAGGCCCTTTCAGTATAAATAGAACAAGTGGTATGCCAATGGCGATTAATACCACTAAAAACACCGGTTTCGGAATCTTTGAGAATAAATTCAAAATAACGTTCTTTGGAAATGAAGGCGCTGGAGGAGGCGGTGGTTGTTGAACTTGCTGGTTTTCTTCTTGCACCTATTTATCGTACGGTGGAGAAAAGCACAAAGTCAATGAGAAAAACTGAATTACTGAGTTGGAACCTTGTATCCCTCAGGGATAGTGACATTGGCAGGGATCTTGCTTTTTATGTCCTGCATCATTTTGCTGTAATCAGTGAAAGTAACACCTGTTGGCTTTTCAAACATCGAGTCTGCAATTGCCTCGTTACTACATGAAGGTTTGTAGTTTTCCAAATCACTCTTAAGCGAATCCGCATCTTTGTAGTTTTGAGTACCGGTTGCTCCCAGAGTCACTGAAGCGGTGAGCGCAGTCGTATCCATCATTATTCCTGTCTTTTGTCCTGTTGCCCATGAGTAGACAATTTTGTTTGCCATGATTGAGTTATTTGTAACTCCTTTTGCAGTCATTTCTGTCCGTATCTTTCCGTCCTTTATGTAGCTAGTCGTTGTTACGTCCGAATAGGTATATGTGCACTTAACGGAACCCGACCCTTGCATTGCCTTTACAAAATCAGGCATAACTTCGGACGGTGCTTGCTGTGTTGCCGTCTGGGAATTTTCTGTAGTAGTTGTTGTTGCCGCCTTTTTGTTTTGGGTTGCAAAATATCCGACAACGCCTGCGATAAGGAGTATTACTATGAGGGCTGCGACCAAAAGCTTTTTATTCATACTTTACGGTTAGTATACTCCCAAATTCCATGAATGCAAGCGCCTAAGACTAGGCTGATTTTTTCTTTCGAATTGCAAACGCAGGAAAGTACTTTTTGAATACGAAAAAGAACCCATTGATGACAACGGCACAAAAGAATATCCAGAAAACAAGATCGTTGGCCGATAGAGTCTTTATGGCGTCAGTTACAACCCGTTGAGGGTTGGTAAAGATATACCATGAGTGGGTCCTTTGAACTTTTCCCATTACTACTCCAAAAGCAACAATCGTGTGAAGAGCGATATAGAAAGCGTTTTTGCCCGCTCCCCCACCTTTAATTTTTTTTATAAAAAACTCCATAGGCTCGAGTGAATAAAGATAGGAAAAGACGCCGAAAAATGTAAGGATTCCGTATTCGGTGAAAAGAAAAGCTTGCTCTAAATACCCGGTACGAAAAATTTGATACGGAAGATATTCCAAATCAGTAACAAGATAAATGGTATTGGGCAGGAAAATGAACCACAAAAAAAGGAGAACAATACGAAGCGCCGAATTGAGCTTTCTCTTGAGCAAGTGCACAAGAACAAGGGGTATCAATGCCAGCCCCAAGTTGAAAAGCATCCAGTTTAAATTATCGTAAAGAAACATCATATGGGAAAAGGGATAGTAGATAATAAGCGTACTATGATTCTTTGACAAACTCAACTTTCTTATAGAAGCGGGGAAAGACCTACCTGCATATCAAGTGCATGCGTTATGTGAACAATAGCATCTTTTTGTGCTTCAACTAAAGGATCGACGATATTTAAGAAGTCGGCTTTGGCATCGGCCTCAAAAACTCTGACCCTATATCTTGGACTCAGAACCTCAATTGCTCCCGCTCTTCCCATAATATTGAGAAATGTATGCACTTCATCACTCCAAAAATACCCTTCGCGGAATTCCACAAAGCTTACGTCGGAAAGAAAACCCGGATGTTCGGCTTGCGCAGCAAGCTGCCCACTTCGAACAGCATTCATCCAGCTCAATGTGTCTGCCTTAAATCTGGTGTTGACCGTTCTTGCGGTTGCGTCTGCAAGAATATCAATATATGTTGGACCAGAAAGAACCTCCTCTGAAATCGGCGAAATATCTTCTCCTTTAATCATGTGTCATATACTAACACTTTTCAGCCTGAAATCAAGTAAAGTCGGGAGAAATTTCAACTCTGCTACCGAAAGAAAAGATAGTAAAGACTTGCGATGAGAATGGCTGTCAAAATAATGAATATAAGAGCCGGCAGAATTTTCGAGCTCAAACTTTGTTCCTGATACTCCTCATCCTCCATGAAGGAATTGTAGAAGAGAAATGCGTTAGTTCGATTAGAATATTGTAAGAAATAGCGTTAACCCGCAGGCTGTGTAAGCGGATACCCCATCGCCCTCCATGCAAGAAGTCCACTGGTCATGCTATATACCTTTTTATAGCCCATCTTCACCAATGCACCAACCGCAACAACACTCCGTGAACCGCTCAGACAATAGACGTAGATAGTCGAATCTTTATCGGGAAATTGCTTTTGTACCTCATCCTGTATTTTTTCAACCGAGATATTCATGCTCCCTCCTATATTACCCCGGGAATATTCATGTGGGGTCCTCACATCAAGAAGCACTACTTTTTTCTTCTTTTGAATAGCTTTCCAAACTTCTTCAGCGGTTATTTCGGGAACATCGGCTGGACCAAACATTCATGCATTGTAAACAAGCTCTATAAAACTGACATTGATTTAAATCAATGTCAGTTGTCCTTCCTGCTCTGTGATTAGACCGTCATTAATAAGCTTTTCAATGTGAGACAGTACCTGCCTTTGTCCTACATGCGGCTTATGAGGATACATGCGCTTTGTCAGACTGTCAACCGAATTCAAACCGTGGTGAATAAAACGCAGTATCATCCTTTCCCGTCGATGAGTACGGGCAATATAATCGGCTATCTTTTGACTTGCATCCGGAATTAGGTTGCCGTGACCCGGAAGGATTGCGGCAGAGTTGAGTCTTTTGAGTTCCTCAAGAGAATGTATGTATTCTCCCATATCATCTACTACGACCGACTTGTCCTCAATAATAGTGTCTCCCGTAAAAAGGCTATTTGATGTTTTGTCCAAAACGCACAAACTATCCTCGGTATGTCCGGGAGTCGGCAGAATTGTGACCACCCTTTCTCCCAAATCCATCGTCCGTTCCTCAACCCTTTCTCCAAGTCCTCCTATTATGGGAGCGCCAACGAGGTCTGAAAAGTCAAAACTCCCCCCATCGTGGTCAAAATGCTCGTGCGTCACAATAACTGCAGCGACTTTTGGTTTTCCTTTCGATAACCAAGTGCTACGAAACAGCGCAAATTCTTCATCAGTCCCCGTCCCGCTATCTATAACAACCGCACCGTCTGTCCCCCTGACAAGATAATAATTTGGAGCCCCAAAAGACCACTCGCCATTTTCAACACACATGCGTGTTGTCCCCGGCGACATTTCGGTCACGACTTCCATTGGGCTTGTTGTAGGTCTCTCCCCCATTCTGAAATAATACCAAAGAAAACATCAAAAACAACTTTGTAATGGTACAATTGTTTACATGAATTACAAAGCGATAATGCTTGATGTTGATGGGACTCTTATTCCCTATCAATACGATGCGATGCCTTCAAAAAAAGTGAGGGAGGCGATAACGAAAGCAAAGGAAAAAGTCCATATCTGCCTTGTCACGGGACGGTCATATTATTCGACTAAAAAAATTTTAAAACCGCTTGGCCTTACCGATGGGTACATTGTCATCGACACCGGAGCATTTGTTATTGATATTGCATCAGAAAAGGTAATACACAAACAAACAATAGAATCTTCCGACGTGCAACACACAATCGATGTTTTTGAAAAGAACAGCATTACGTTTTATATAAAGAATGGAGAAAGTTTGTCCCGAAATGACGATAATTTTCCTCCATTTGAAAAAGGAGACGATCCTGGCAACGTTTCAATGTTTTATACCTATGAAGATTTTACACTTGACCAGACCCACACCATCATGAAGGAGCTTTCACTCCCCCACCTTAACATTTATAGAACTCGTCATAAAAATCCGGAAAAATACGGACTCAATATTACACATGTAAATGCAACAAAGCTTCATGGAATAGAAATCATTGCAGAAAAATTGAGCCTCAAAAGAGAAGAGATAATAGGTGTTGGCGATGGATATAATGATTTTCCCCTTCTTATGGCATCGGGGCTTAAGGTCGCGATGGGAAACGCAGTACCCGACTTGAAAGAAATCGCCGACTTCATTGCCCCGACTGTTGATAGCGACGGCGTAGCCGAAGTTATCGGGAAATTCATTTTAGCCTGATACGGGGGTGTCACCACTGCATCCGAAGGTGCTTCATTGCGTACTCCATAGTCGCTCCGACTTTCTTTCGTGGATTGAATATGTTTTCCGGATCAAATATTCGCTTCGTTTCCTCAAAAAGCTCGTAAATTTTACTTCCATACATTTGTCTCAGATACGGCGTTCTGATGAGACCGTCATTATGCTCTCCCGTTATTGACCCTCCGTATTTTATTACCAAATCGTAAACCTGTTTTGAAATTTCGGGAATTGCATCCCGTACTGATTTTTTCGTGATATCAACAAGGGGAATAATATGGAAATTCCCGTCTCCGATGTGCCCAGCAACCGTATACATATAGTCTTTGTGCTTTTGAATGATGGCATTTATTTGAGGTATAAGCTCGGCGATATATTCAGGTTTTATAACAAAATCATCGATAAATGGGGCTGTGTGCTTGTTTTTGATTTTCTTCCTTAGTAAATTAAAACTTTCCCTTCTGATAAGCCAGTATTTTTCTTCCTGTGACTCTACCGCAACTTTTGCTTGGGGATGAAGCGGCGCCAGCTTTGCCTTGAGCGTAGCAATTTTTTGCTTCAATTCTTCAGGGTCGTTGCCGGTGAAATCTATTTGTAAAACAAGCTTTGGAAGGCCACCGCGCATCACCATCAGGAATTCGGGCATAAATGCTATCCCCGCCCCGACAAACCCTTTTGCTCCCAATTGCTTAGCAAATTCCGGGAAATATTTGAGAGCCAATTTAAGGGTATTGTCATCGTATGACTCAAAGCTTTCTGGCTTAAGAGGCAGCGCGGCATTGATGATTTCGCCCAGATGCTTTAAGTCATGAAGAAAAACAACCATCATCTCCCGGTGCATATGGATAGGAACGAGTGATACCTCAGCCTCCAAAAGTAACCCAAGGGTTCCTTGGGCTCCAACCCACAACTTGGTCAGATCAAAAGTCCCCTCTTCTTTGTCATAGACATTCCATAGAAAGTATCCCGCAGAATTTTTACTCACTTGCGGCTTTGCGGCCATTATCTCGTCGTAATTATCGCTGATGAGTTTGAACATCTTTCTATATATCTCCCCTTCAAGATCTTTTTGAGTCATTTTCTTTTCAAGGCTTGCCATCGTGAGCTTCTTGAATTCACAAACACTTCCGTCCCGAAGCACAACTTTAACGCTTTTCACATACCGTTCGGTTTTTCCATATTGCAAAGATTTTTCCCCTCCCGAATTGTTGTTAATAATTCCTCCCATAGCACACAAACCCCGGCTCGCAGGATACGAAGGGAAAAGAAGCCCTTCGCGAATGGTTTCTTTCTCAAAGTCTCTATAGAAAAGGCCTGGTTCAACAATTGCTGTTCTTTTATCGGCATCAATTTTTGGCTTCGCATTAAAGTACTTTGAAAAAGCTACTATTATGGAATCGTTGATGGAACCACCACCCATGTCTGTTCCTGCGGAACGTGCTGTTAATGAGAGATGTGGATGCTCTTTTTTGTTTTCAGCGACAAACCGGACAAGAGCGGCAACATCTTTTTCGCCCCTCGGGAAGACCACGGCCTCGGGCTTCATCTCAAAAAGAGAAGCATCATGACTGTATTCGGTCAGAGTCATGGAGTCGGTCGCTATGTCTCCTTCAATAATTTTTGATAGCCGGGCAAGAAGATTTGTATCCATACAAAACAAAAAATATCGCTCTTTTTTTATGATGAAGGAAATTTATACGTTCGTCAAGTGGGTTCTGCCTCTCAGAATATAAAATGTTTGTATGTGATTTAAATCACTTGACACACATGAATCAACACTGGTAACGTAGAGTATGGCTAAAAATCTTTCAGACGAAATTCCGGAGCCGGCGCTATCGCGCTTTATCTTCTCAAATACTCGAATGGGTTGGGTCTGGCTTGTCCTTCGTGTTTACGTCGGATATGAATGGCTTATTGCGGGATGGGCAAAGGTTAACAATCCGGTGTGGGTCGGCCCTAAAGCAGGAGTTGCAGTTTCGGGATTTTTGAATGGCGCACTTGAAAAAACAGGAGGCCAGCATCCTGATGTTTCAGGATTTTACGGAGCATTTATTCAGAATGTAGCCCTTCCCAATGCCGCCACATTCTCCTATATGGTAGCCTTTGGAGAATTGTTAGTCGGCATTGGACTTATATTGGGCATATTTACCGGAATTTCTGCATTTTTTGGAGCGTTCATGAACATGAATTATCTTTTTGCCGGAACCATAAGTTCAAACCCAGTATTGTTTGTCATCGAACTCTTTCTTATTCTGGCGTGGAGGACTGCTGGATGGATAGGCGTTGACAGATATCTCCTTCCGATGTTGGGTACCCCTTGGAAAAAAGGCAAACTTTTTAAGAAATAGTTTTCTCTCCCTACTCCTTTTCTTTTGCTTCCATTTCCCACCGCTCTTGCATTTCAAATAATGCAACAATAAACAGTGATTCGGACCACCCAAGCGGCGTATTGTCATTATATTCGGGCGAATTTGAGAAATATAACTCCGGAACACCCTCCGGGGTGTCATCCGCTATCAAGTCCTTTATGTAAGAAAATGCTTTTTCCGTTTGCCCCAGCTTTCCGTAAATAATTGCGAGCCACGCAAGACCGAAAGTCCACTCAGCTTCCTCACTTATACTGTCTGCATTTTTATTGTAATATCTATCCCCCTTATATCGTATTACTCCTCGTTCCCGAAGCAAATGGTACTCAACATTTTTCAAGATCTCATCTCGCTGAGCGTCTGTTACCACATTGTATGGCCAAATGAGCGATAGCAATGCCAAGTCAACGAATTTTCGTTCTGATTCACGGGGAAGTAATTCTACCAACGCATTTCTTCCTCTTTCTATGAGCTCTTCCGGAACCTGAATAGATGGCAACCTCTTAATCGATTCGAGTCCTGCAACGCATGCTCCAACGGAGGATGCATGCAGCTCTTCATCTTCTTCCCACATACCACTGTCGCCATTTTGCCAATACTCGATAGCTTCCAAATATCTCACTAATTTGTTGATTATTCTTACGTGAGACTCATCGGTAAGAATTGCCCGGTTGTGATGGTGCTCAAGTTCCCCAATGCGGAACAAAATACACCCTACCGCGTCGTTTTGCTTATTCCCCCACGACTCCCAAAATTCGTCGAAAGTCTCGGGGTGAAAACGCGCGTGGATAAATTGAAAAGACTCGGTAGGCTTGTTCTCTATTGCCCAGTCGATTTTTTCTTCATGTTTGAGAAGAATCGAAAGAATAGCTCTGTATGTCTTCTCAACCGTATTCCAGTCTCCTATTACTTCGAATGCAATGGTTTCATAAAAATTATCCCTTAACCAACTTTTCTCGTAACCGGTTCCGACGCTTTTGTCCGCAGCTGCAAAAAGTCCGCTATCATATTGGAGTCCTTTTAAAATCTCCAAATGTTTATCTATAAGTTGTTGATAGGTAAGACGCGCCATAGACTACATTCCAAAAGCTTTTCCTACCCCACCAACAAGGGAGGCTATTGTGATAACAAGTCCGGAACCGATGAGCAGTACATTTTGAATATGGTTATTTCTGTACTTCCCCATGATTTCGCGGTCGTTAGCAAATTTATACAGGAAGAAAAATATAATCGGCAAAAACAAACCGTTAATGAAATCTGCATAAAGTGTGAACTTGAAAAGGGCAAAATTGGGAAAACTTACTGCTGCAACCCCGAGAAGCACTTGGACGATGAAAAACCCATAGAAGAGTCTGCTTTTTGAGAAATTTACGTCCAGACTCCCTTCGTATCCAAAAAATTCAGAGAAGGCATATGCGGTTGCCAATGGGACAATTGCAGCTCCAATAAACCCCGCAACGATAAGTCCCGCTCCGAACATCACCCCTGCCAAATCCCCTGCGAAAGGCTTTATGGCAAGCGCAGCATCTGCAGCTCCTTGTATTTGTACATTATGGGTAAATACCGTAGCGGCAACTGCCACCATCATAAAAAGTGTCACAATATCGGTTAAGAATGCTCCGAAATATATTTCAAGCCTGTTGTATCCAATTCTATCGACCGTCAATTTTTTATCCTTCACATAACTGTTGATAAAGAATTGACCCCAAGCAGTAACCGTTGTTCCAAGGACTGCAATTGAAGTATATAAATAGTCAAAGGAGACCTTGCCAACCGGCATCACCAGTGATTTTCCCACAAGTCCCCAGTCGGGTTTTGCGAGTACGGCGCTTACGAAATATGCAATGTAAAAGAATATTAAAAATAAGAAAAATTTCTCAACTTTTGCATATGAAGCTTTTGTTATGAAAAAGAACAAAAATGCTATTACAACCGGCATAAAAATCCACAAATTGAGGTGGAAAAGTGCAAGTCCGTCTTTTAGCCCTCCAACATCTTGGATAATGACTCCGAAATTGACGAAAAATAGCAGCGCAAAGATCAGCACGGAAACTCTGATGCCAAATTTCTCACGTATCAAATCCCCCAATCCCTTTCCACTAACAACAGCCAAACGCGAGCCTATCTCTTGAGTTACCATAAGAACAATGGTAATGGGGATGAGAGTTGTCAACATTGAGTAGCCGAATTTCGATGCGGCAACAGAATATGTCGCGACCCCTCCAGCGTCGTTGTCGGCAAACGCCGTAATAAGCCCTGGCCCCACAACGGCTAACAAAATAAAAATTTTAATCCGTAGTCTCTTAATTATTTTTTTCATTACAACTTCTCTTCAATATCCTCAATCATGTCATCAAAGGTAACGACCCCAATCATTTTTTGGTTGTCTGAAATAACGGGAAGTGCATACAATTTGTACTTAAGCATCCTTTTTAAGGCGATTTCCTGAGGGGTAGTCAGGTGCGCAACAACAACGTCCTGTTCCATGAATTTATAGACAGGAGTATCGGATGCCTGGATAAGAAGGTTTGGAAGCTCAAAAACCCCCACCAAATGCTCTTCACTATTTACGCAATATACATATTTTGCAAATGGCTGCTCGACAAGTGCCTCTTTTACTTTTGATAAAGCATCTCCTGCGTTTATCTCTGAACCGACAGTGATAAAGTTCGGGTTTATAAGTTTTCCTACCGACGTTTTTGAATACTTCATCAGCTCTTTTAGCTCCTCATTTTTGGTTTTTTCAAGACCCTCAAGTATTTCAATGCGTTTTTCCCGAGGCAACGTCAGAAGAATATCAACAGCCTCATCCGGTTCCAGAAGGTCTATGATTTTGGTTGCTTTCTCGGGGGCAAATCTTTTGAAAAGCGCAGTCTGATAGTTGATATTCAAGTCTTCGATAACGTCTGCCGCATATTCATCGCCAAGTCCGGTAATGACTTTGTTCACATTTCTGATATTCGTCTTCTCCAAATAGTCTGCCAAATCCTCCGGTCTCATTCTCTCCAATTCTCCGATATCCTTCTTAAGCTGTACGGTGCCATTTGCCAACTCCAATGGCTCTATATCTCCCCATGATAAAAAGTGCGGGTGAGAATACAAATTCAGCGCCTTATATATAGGCGTAAACGCTTTCTCCAATTTGAACCAACGGAGTATCGCGCGAAAACCAACATCAACGCCGGCAATATAGTACTCTTGCTTATCCTCCTTGTCTTGTATCGCGATATCATTAACCCGAACGACTTTTCCCCCTTTGACGTCAATTATTTGTCGGTTGAGCAAATTGTGGGCCAAGGAAAATTCTTTATCGGATACCTCTTTCTCAGTAAAATCTTTGGAAACGACGATGCGGCCATTGACTGTTTTTAAGTCTTGAATTGGTATCGAATAACTTCGCCATTTACTTTTTCTAACGAATAGCTTCGTAATTTTTGGGGATTCTTCTGCCAGGAACAAAAAGTCTTTTAGCTTACCGATGGTCCTATTATTCTCATTGACCACTTTCTTGTTGATGAGTTCGGAAAAGTAGAACATATCTGTTTTTTATGAAACATATATGGGGATTTGCTTCCTCCTTCATTGTACTCACCCGTGAAAAGTTAAGTCAAGCAGAAGATACAATTAGCTAAACATTACCCTCAACCCCCGCCTTTAATTCAACCGGAGCACCATCTCGTCTGTCATACATTCCTTCATTGTCTGCAACAGAAAGCTGCCTTGAGAGCTCAGCCATCTCATCGCGTAGCGGTTGGTTGATTATTGCCCGAAAATCGGCCCCTTCAGGTTTTGTTTTGATTCTTTCCATGCGCTTACACCTCCTTTCTTTGTCATAAGAATGGTAAAATGAAACTCCTATTGAGGTCAATTTTTGAAATAAAATTTACAAAACCGTATATTTTGTTAAGATATTAACATCTTCATGATTACTGTTCCCGAAGCAACAAAAAAAATAGTCGAACGCTCACGGTACCTTTCCGAGGCTTTGGCAAAAGACATCATCAACCTCTCATCATTGGCCCGCTATATACAACCCGAATTGGAGCAGATGCTGATAAAAAACGTGAGCTCGGGTTCAATTATAATGGCACTCAAACGCTTACAGAAAAATTTCAAACCAAAATATAAAAGCGAGGAAATTTTCAAACATCCTCCTGAAATGGTTATCCGCTCGGGGCTTTTTTTTGTCGTTATTGCCCGAACTAAAGAAACCGAAGAGCTTGTCTCAAAACTGTTTTTAAATAGGGTTAAGGGCACATTTGGTGCAATAACCGTTGGCGCAACCGAAATTCAAATTACCGGAAGCATGGTGCTCCTTGAAAAACTGCTTGCGAGTGTCAATGTAGACTCAATCATTACGAATTTGCAAAACATATCTCAAATCACCGTATACGTTCCTGCCGAGGCGATGACCACGGCCGGGGTGTATTATTTTTTCCTAAAATCTTTGGCATGGGAAGGAATAAACATCATAGGCGCCTCCCCTACGAAAAGCGAATTTACGCTATTTTTTGAAGATAAAAATATAAATAGGGCTTTTGAAATCCTCTCATCCCTTTTTACGAAAGAGGTAATTTAGGCCGATTGCCGCGCATGCCCCACATAGTGCTTCAACAGCGTTAGCCCTTCGGGAATAAAATCTTGAGGAAGGCGTCTCGAATTTGCATATTGCTCTCTTTTGATTGACCGCTCCGGATGAGGCATGAGGGCAGCATGATGACCTGTTCTATCAACTACTCCTGCAATGCCGTTAACAGAACCGTTTGGATTTAATGGATAGGCAAGCGTTGGTTTTCCATCTTTTCCGGCATATCTAAATAACACCCTCCCCTCTGCTTCAAGCTCGGCAAGCTTTTCGGGTTTTACAAACACGTACTTTCCCTCACCATGGGCGACCTGAAATTCTACAGGCCCATATTCCTGCAAATCTTTCAACCAAACACACCTATTGTTTGGTTCGTACAAAAGTTTCACCCTGTCGCTGTTGAAGTGTGCCCTGTCATTTCTATCAAGCGTTAACTCTCGACCCGCTTCATCTGTAAAAAACTGCTCGGACTGCGCCATTATTTGATTTCCGTTACAAATGCCAAGACTAATCCCTCCTTTTTCTTTAAAACGTTCAACTTGGTTGCCGTACTTACTGTCTAATTTCAAAGCCGCAACCCTTCCGGAACCCAAATCATCGCCATAGGAAAATCCTCCGGCAAATATGACTCCTTGATAATCGGGCAGTTGGACATCACCCCTCTCCAAATCATAATTAAGAACAATATCGGGAATACCCCCTGCAAGAGTTATTCCATAGGCTGTTTCTCCCTCACAGTTCGTGCCGGGGTATTTTACAATTGCAATTCTTGGTTGTAATTCTGTTAATGCCATAATTTATGCGCTCGCTGCTACATGGAAAAGTTCCTGCATCGGCCGCTGCCATGCTTCTTTTAAGTCCTCCAATTCGGCGCTGAACAATTCGCTTTCATTATGATTTACTCTTATTTGTTTTTCTTCGGTTGTTTTTCCGATAACTATATACGGTACGTTTCCAAAAAAATCTTTTATTCGTTCAGGGTCATCAACTTCGACAATGAATGTCCCGGTTGTTTCATTAAATAAGAAAAAGTCCGGCCGCTCTTTTGTGTCAATATCAAGAACAATTCCACAGTCGCCACCAAAAGCCATCTCGGCTGCAGCCGCAATAAGACCGCCCTCGGAAACGTCGTGACAAGAAGAAACTTCCCCTTCCAAGATAGCAGCATGGAGAGATTTTGCGGTTGCTTTCGCAGATAGAACATCAATGTCCGGAATTTCATTCCCTAAATGTCCCAATGTATCAAAATACGCAGACCCTCCCATACCTTCATGCCGCTTTCCTACTACAACAAGTGTCGAGCCTGTTCTTTTTATATCGGCTGAAACGGTTTTTGCCACATCGGGAATTTTTGCTATCGTTGAAATGCTGACAACCGGTGGAACGTGAGTTTTTGTTTTCTTATCAGGCCATTCATATGTTGCCGAAAGGCTATCTTTTCCGCTAATGGTTGGCAGTCCCAAAGCATCTTGCGTAGCATTCACACTGTCAACAGCAACATCAAGCGCTCCCATAAAGTGCCTGTCGGGAGTCGGCCAAATATAGTTTCCGCATATTCCCATTTCCTCGATGTCGGCTCCGACGGCTACCGCATTTGATACAGCCTCAATAACCGCCCATTTCGCACCACGTTCTGGATCAATTCTATTAAGGATTGGGTTGAGACCATGACTCACTATAAGTCCATATGGTTTGTCAAGAATTGGAGTAATAATTGTCGCGTCGTTGGGCGCATCCAAATTTACCCCTCCAAATGGTGGCAATGCATTTGTCCCCTGTACTGTTGTGTCGTATTGCCTGACAATTGGCTGTTTTGAACACACATTTCCGTGAGACAAAACGTTTTTCAACGTGCCAACCCAATCCGTGGGCAATTCGACTTCAGGCTCCGGGAATAATTCATGGAAATATTCTGCTTCCATTTCGCGCTGAGGCAATCCGTTTTTTAAGAATTCATAGTCCAAATCCGCCACTATCTTATCCCCGTGCATGACAGTAAGAGTGTTACTCCCATCAAACACCCCTAAATCGGTTGCTTCAACCTCATATCTTCTGCATACTTCCAAAAACTCCTCCATCTTCTGAGGGTCTATTGCTAAGGCCATCCGTTCTTGTGACTCCGACAACCAAATCTCCCATGGAGCAAGGCCTTCGTACTTTAGTGGAGCTTTTGAGATATCAACCGTCACTCCTACATTTTCAGCAAGTTCCCCAATTGCCGATGAAAACCCGGCTGCTCCACAGTCGGTAAGCGTTCTAACCAATCCCTTATCTCTTGCTTCCAAAATGGCATCAGCCATTTTTCTTTCTTCGATGGGATTTCCCATCTGAACATGTGTCGCATCAATCGTTGCGGTTTTCTCTGTCCTCTCACCGGAGCTTACCGTTGCTCCATGAATTCCATCTCTACCTGTCCGGCCGCCGATTACAACAACTCTATCTCCTACTTCTGGGTCCGTTTTATATGCATATTTTTCAGGCGTAATGCCATAAGCACCAACGAGAACTGTTGGCTTTGCGGCAAAATCAGGATGAAAATGAACAGAACCATTTGGCGTTGGAACCCCCATCGGATTTCCATATCCACTTACGCCTTTAACGAGTCCGCGCAGTAGATTGTCCGGGGGAATGGTTTTAGGGGGAAGATCTTCTTGCTTCATCTCGGGCGGGGCTACTGCAAAAGCGTCGGTTGACAGAATAACCTTTGCCCCCTGACCTGTTCCCATAATATCCCGAAAAACTCCTCCGCTTCCTGTTGCAGCACCTCCAACCGGGTCAATTGCCGACGGGCTGTTGTGGGTTTCCCATTTGACGAGAACGACCGTATCATCATAAAAATGAATTCCCCCTGAATTGTCGTCAAAAGCGGTCGCAACCAAATTTCCAAAGTGCTTTCTTGACATATTTTTGATTCGGGAGAAAAGTGATGGCTTTTCGCCCTCGGGAGTTATTACTTTTGCATTAAATGTCTTGTGGACACAGTGCTCGCTCCACCGTGCCGCTAGAATCTCAAGCTCAACGTCGGTAAAATCTTTTTCCCTCCTTCTTGCCTCCTTTTGGATAACTTTCATCTCTGTCAAATTGAGACTCAGCCGCCTCTGGTCGGAAATCTCTGTGAGCCGTTCGTCCGATGCATCCTGAAGCGAAACAATTTCAACCTGAGGCACCTCTCCTTTGATAGCAAGAGTTTCAGGAGGGGTATTTATAACCGTTTCGACTTTGTCATTTACCAATAATCTTCGTGTAATTTGAACTGCTTCTTTTGGGGTGGTCTTTGGGCCGAATGTGTATGTTCTTGAAATCCTGGCAGCATCAAGCGGTATCTCTAAATCTCTTGCCGATTCCTCAATGGTACCGGCAACCGGATCTGTCATCTCGGGTCGCAATGAAACTTCGATGCTTTTTTTGCCTTCCCTATCAATAAAAACGTAGTCACCATCAACAAAAGCAACAGCCGTGTGAGACAAAGATCCGATTTCCCCCGTTTCGACAATCGGGTCGACAAGAACTGCAGTTGTGAGCGTCAGAGCGTCTTCATCAGAAACACCTTCAAGCCTGTAATTTGCAGTAGTCCTCACAGAAGTTTTTATTCCAAAAACTCTTTCTGCTTCTTTCGAAACCTCATCCCCTATTGGGTCGGGGAGATCCTGGTTTCTCGCAACATGTACTTCGTTAATTGTCATAGTTAATATCCCTCATCCCTCAGCCTTTGAACGTCTTTCCATCCGATGTCGTTCCGGTACATTAGGTTATTTCCGTCCACATGCACCCGTGCCATTGCTCCGTACGCCTTCTCCCGTGCTTCAATTACATTTTCTCCTTGTCCTACAATATAAAAGAGTCTCCCTCCATTCGCCCAATGCCGCCCATCCTCATCCACTTTTACTCCTGCGCCATATAACTCGACACCTTCCATATGCATGACATAGTCAAGGCCAAAAACTTCTTTACCCTTGACCATACTATAGTCTCTTGGATAACCTCTCGATGCCCCTGCAACAACCACCCGCGCGAGGTTGTCTGTTGTTAAAGTGTACTTATCCAAACTTTTTTTAACGATAGCAACGGCAAGTTCGAAGATATCCGACGTTATTCCGGGAGCAACTATCTCAACCTCCGGGTCCCCCCATCTTGCATTCCACTCAATGTTGTTTACCCGTTTCAAAACCTCATTAAGCATCCCTCCATAATATCCAATTCCCTCATATGGTCTGCCTTCCTCAGAAAGCGCTGTCATCATTTTCTTCACTTCTTGCTCAACCACAAGCTCGACAGTGCGTGTCATGAGTCTTGGGGGTGTACTTGCGCCCATTCCTCCTGTATTTTCCCCCGTGTCGTAATTTCCCTCTCTCTTGTGGTCTTGAGCATGTCCGAGTAGTTTTATGTGCTCACCGTCTGAGGCAAAAAAAGTCGAGAATTCTTCACCCGCAACCATTTCCTCAATGAGAAAAATTTCCGATGCTTTTGCATGCTGCTCATGAAGCAGTCGAACCATTCTTTTTGCCTCCTCCGAGCTGTGCGCAAGCTTCACACCTTTCCCTTCGGCAAGCCCGTTGGCTTTTACGACAAAGTTTTCCTCTCCGCTATGGTCTATGTACCAATCTGCAGGCTCAATTCTGGTAAATGTTTCAAAACGCGGTTGTTGCAAGCCTGCGTTTTTCCCAAGCCCCCGCGCGTATGCTTTGCTCCATTCGATTTGTCCGGCATCTCTCGAAGGTCCTATAGTTGCAATTCCCTGTTCCCTAAGCCTATCTGTAACTCCCGCCTCAATGGCATTATCTTGAGCAACATCGGCAAGTGTTACCCCCAATTCTGAAAATTTGTCTGCAATCGCATCGGCACTTGAATTGCTGATATTTGGAAAAACGAAAGTTGGCTTGGTTGCCATTTCTGCAGTAAGGTCATTTCCGGGAATAACAACTATTCCATCAACATGCGGACTTCTCTCATACGCGCGAGCCAAAGCGGCCCCACGTCCACCGCTGTCAACAATTCCGACTATGTTTCTTTCCGCAATTACAGACATATATTAACCGTTGGGATATAGTAATCGTGCAATCCGTTTCGCATTTCTGAGATTTATCTCTTCGCCAGGTTTTATCTCTGATACAAATTCATATTCTTGTATTCTTCCAGAGCCTATATCTTTGGCCAACTGGACGTTTATTTCATGCTCAACAGGCAACACTCTTTGCTGTAATTCATCCACTGTATCGTTTGGCGCTATTAGAACATCCCTAAATCCAACTACTGCTCCTTTATCAAATTCTAGATGAACTCTCTGAACGATTGGAGTCGTCATCATTTTGTCACTCCTCACATCTCTTTTGAATATCAATGTTGCAGCATGAACCCGTCGTCCAAACATTCCCTTTCCCCCAAAATCAGGAACTCTTCCGGGATGCTGATTAAAACCTCCCTGCCCAAATCTTGACATATAGAGAATGTAGTCTACGGGAGTAAGAGGCAAATGTCCGTTTTGAGTAAAAACTGTTGCACCATATTTATCTGTTGCTTTCCGAAGACCCTGGTAATAACTGTACTGGTCAACCTTTCCATCATCTCCGCGGAAAGTATTAGGATCTACTATTTCAACAGACAAACCCACTGACTGGGCTTTCTCTATGGCACCGGCATATGGATTGCTTGCTATGACTACTGCAGGTTGAAATCCGGGAGTTTCTCCCCCCATTGAGGCTTTTACCATCTCGAGCATGGTAGAACCACCGCCGGATACCAAAAAAGCGTTTCGCTCAATATTCAGCATTTCTATCGGGCAAGGAATAGTACATGTTAACAAACGCTTTTCAAATTGCAATATCATTTTGCCGGACCGTTTCCGTTAAAAAAATGATATTCGGGGAATTTATTCTGAATTGCTTCCAATTTTTCTCTTTTGAAAACGACATAGTGCACATCGGGTGCTAATCGCTGCATAATTGACTGCTGTCTGCCTTTTCCATTACTTGAAGTCGTAATTTCAATATAGGTCGCAGCTCCGGTATCGGGATTGACCACTCTAAAATCGGGGAGTGTTCCCCTCAATATCCCTTCGTCGTCGTGATAATAAAACAACGTTGGCTCGTGTGTAATTTCAAGGGAGGTCTTATCAAGGAGCAGCCGGGCAAACTCCCGCTCCGCAGGATTATCTATTTTCGGCACGTCGTCACTGCTTTTAATAAGCGCCAGATCCTCAGACCCTCTGATTGCTCTTCCCTCGTGTTCTCTTCTTGGCATTTTGAAATATATTAAACGGTGAACATCAATTTGAAAAGTAGGATTTTTTGTTGCTTGAACTTTTAAACATTTATTCCTAATATAAAATAGGTATGGAAAATAAAAATTCCGAAGTAAATGTTATGGAACAGCCCGCCTCCCCCTCTTTGCCGGATACCCAAGAATCCCTTAAAAAGGGACCACGAATGCTTCCTGTGAAAACACTTCTTTTGGTGGGACTTATTGCAGCGGTCGGTTTAATTTTGGTTTTAATACTTATATTTTCAAAACAGCCAAACACATCGCCAAACTCAAGAACATCCCAAGAGACAATTCCTTCCACTCAAATTCCAAAATTTACTTCAACAAAATACGAGGACAGAAGCGCACTTGGCAAAGTAAAAAATTCACCGCTTACCAATTCTGCGGTCAAAGTATACCCTTTAAAAAATAATGTATCTTCCGAAGAGGTACGAAGCTTAAAGGAAAAACTCAATCTTGCGAATGCAAAACTTAAAAAAAGCTCGGATGATTATGACTTATATACATTAGACGGTGGTGAAAAAAGTTCTTTTCTTTTGGTAAACCCTAAAGTGGGAACTTTCGATTTCTATAATGCCACCGGATTAAAAATCGCCGGCTCACAAAATCCTCAATCCGTTGCCGAAACAATACTCAGAACTTTGGGGATGCTTGATGCAACGGTGACGTGTCCGGTAACTTTCCAAAAGTCGGATGCCAAAGACGTCACGTATGTTGAGTGTCATAGAAATTGGAATCTCTTAGGCGCACCGCTTCTTAACCCTCCCGGCATTCTTAACCTTCCCGAAACAAAATTCATGTCGACTTTAAGCCCGGGATATGCAGACCCCAACGGACCACGGGATGAAAGTGTCATCAACACCAACAACAACCAAGACGGACTTTCCCGACCGGTTGATTTCAATAGCGTCGTTATTGGAGTTCAAAAAGACGGAAGCATTGTCACTATCAGCTCAACAATGCGGCAGCTCGATAGAGATAAAAAAATTACAACTGAAAAAATAATCGGACCCCAAGAAGCGCTTTCTAAAGTGAGAAATAATCAAGCCGACTTTACCATTATGATGCCCGCAGGCACCGGAACGGTTGACCTAAAGAAAGTGTATCCTAACAATTTAGCAGAAAGTACTGATGCTACCATTACCGATATGGTAATGGGCTACATTGAAAAACCGCTTGAAGACACGCAGGATTCATACGAACCGTATTACATAATTAAAGGTGTTGCATCACTCAATTCAGGATATACCGTTAAATTCATCCAAGCTGTTAAGGCCTCAAAGCCACAAATTGGGTTTCTCACAAATCCATTCGTAAAAAAGGCCTATGCGCAGGACCACGGCAACAACGTTCCAGGAACAACATCTTCACCGAGTCCGTCACCCTCCACCACAACATCCCCTTCTCCCTCGACTTCCCCAAACCCATCTCCTAGTGGCGGAGCCTGTACTCCTACGCCTACGCCGACTGAGTGCTCGAAAGAATCAGATTATGCAAAGGTCGTTACTTTTGACATTCCAGGATACGGAAAAATTGTGCTTGGACAAGTATCAACAGCACCAAATACTTATTACCTCATAAGCACAACAGGCTCGACAAATAAGACTGACATGATAAACGCCATAGCCAAAGGTCTTTGCCCTGACCTTAACATACCGGCAGAAATGCAAGTGTGTAAAACCCGCTTTCCAAAAGTATTTCAGAACACGAATGGAGTTCAACCCGGATATCAATCGGGAGACCCACATTGTTATATTACTGGTCTTTCTCCTGCAATCTTTCTCTATCCAATTCAAACAGAGTCAATAATTGTCTCAACCGGCGCAAAGCTGACCTACTCGGACCCGGAAATCAAAAACAACACTATCCGGACTCTAGTACTTCATGATGGAACAATCCGGGCAAACGGTACGGAAAGACAGTACCTTTATTATGAGTATGACCCACGGACGGTTCAATTTTCGCTACCCTCGAAAGGATTTATCGTAGGGAGAAGTGAAATCCCGACCCAAGTAAATAAAATCGCGTCGGAACTTGGCTTAAATGAGAATGAGACAAACCGACTTTCTCAAGATGTCGTCAATACCATAAAGACTAAAGCCCGTTATTATTTCATCGGAATCGCAAATCAGGCAGAAGTTGAGAGAAATCTCCCACTCTCTCTTGTACCAAAACCGGATACGATGCATAGAGTGCACCTGGTTATTCATCGAGTTGATTCTCCCTATTCAGTTTCTCGACCTGAAATTCTCCCTCTTCAAAGAAATGGTTTTACCGTAGTAGAATTAGGAGCATTTGAATTACTATGAAAATTGTAGCTTTTAAAACATTATTGGTAGGATTTTTTGCACTAATATTTATATTCTTGACTACTCAAAAAGCACGGGCAGTTGATAATGTCTGTCTTCCGACCCAACCCCCTCCTGCCTGCGGCCAGACATGTACCCCCGGTGGAGTCGCGTGCCCACAAGATTGCTCTGACTGCGTTTCAGGCACCAACGGATATACGTGCAAGAAGGCTCCTGCATGCAATGTCGCATGCACTAGAGACGGAGACTGCGAGGGAGCAAAAGACGGCTGCACCGCATGCATAAGCGGCGCATGCAAAACTCCCCCTGCGTGTGGGGTAGCGTGCACAAAAGATGGTGACTGCACTGGCGCAAAAGATTCCTGTACAGCTTGTATTAGTGGCGTTTGCAAAACTCCCCCTGCGTGTGGGGTAGCGTGCACAAAAGATGGTGACTGCACGGGTGCTGCAAAAGACGCGGGGTGCACGGCCTGCACCAACAATAAATGCTCGACACCTTTTGCACAAAATATGTGTAAATGCGATGGACTTGAGGCAGGTGCAATTATCCGCGGAGGAAAAACTGCAATTACTGCCTTTGGTAAAGTTGAAGGTGATGACGGGAAATACGCCAAAATCTCCGCCTTCACATTCACTCTCTACAAAGAAGCTGATAAAATTGTGACAATCGACAAAAAAGAAAATATAGCTGCAATTGTTGCCGAAACTACCGCCCAAAAAACCCGGTATAAAGCAACGTGGGACCTTGATGTTCCCTCCTCAATGGAAAAGGGACAGGTTTATCGTGTCCAGGCGGTACCGACATGCGATAAAAAAACCGCATTTGTTCCGGTCGTCGGCAACACTGTAATCCTCGGAGCATCAACAAGCAACAAATCATTTTTTGATAATGTAGCCTCCTTCTTTGCAAATCTTTTTGGTGGGGGAAATGACACCGAACAACAAAACTCGACTCCTACGGCGACTCCCAAGCCGGTAAGAAATCCTCAGCTTAACCTGAAAACCTTTGTCCCTCCGACCCCAACAGACACCCCCACCCCGACACCGACTGTCGGGCCCGCTCAAATCACTCAGCAATCCTGCGAATTCTTCCTCTTCAAATTCGAATAGTTCTTGTAAAATTCATACCGTTCATTAACTCACCTTTTGCTCCTACCGTTTACACTTGCCATATGTCAAAAAATCTTTTCTTTATACTTTCACTTCTTTTTGTTATGCTGGCTGCCCCTGTTATCCTCCAAGTACCGGCTCTTCAAAACGTTTTTGCTCAACAACCAAAAACCACCCCAACAACACCCCCACTTTCTACCGAACAAAAACAGCAAACTCTGGATACTCTTATGGGAGAGCATGCACTTGTCGGCGGGCAGATGTTAATATCGCGCTACGAACGGAGGGCAGACTTTCAAGCATCAAAGCAGGCGGTTGATGATAACACCCAACAACTTGCCTCGCAGATGGAAAGTTTGTATGGGGTAGACGTAAAAAATAAATTTTTGACTATTTGGACAAACCACATTAACGCTTTCCTTGATTACGCAGATGCAAAAAAGCTAAAAGACAATGCAAGAGAAACAATTGCCCTTCAAAGTCTCCAAAAATTCACCGATGATTTTTCATCGCTTCTTGCTCAAGGAAAAAACGTTGATTCGTACATGAATGCGCAAAATTATTTTGCCCGCCACGTATTAGACGAAAAAGCGATTTTGGACTCTTATGCCGACAAGAATTATCAGAAGATGTACTCCTCAATGCACGATGCATACATGCACGCAACACTACTTTCAACGACTATTCTTACAACTAAATAAACCGGGGCTTTAAGTTTTTACAAAACTACCGACTCGGGATATGCCTTTTTCTCTTTCTTTCTCTTTATTTTTACAGGATGTTTTGGAAGTCCCAAAATCGCCATCGGTCGCTCAAGCCAAGTATCTTCCCCGTCTTTAAAACGCAAAGTATAGACAGACAATAAAAGCCATCCCTCAGATAACATTTCGTTTATCTCTTCTCTTCCTTTTTTCTCAAGCGAGCGACCTTCCAACTGCTCTATCTCAAGCTCCCAAAGCGCTAAATTCGGTTCAATTTTCTCAGTATTAACCTTTCTCATAAATCCTTTATCCTTTAGAGGTTAATTTTCCTCTCCTTTCCTCTTTCTTTTCTGTTTCAAAAAGACTAAACTAATTTCATCTGGGGTGGCAAGCGAAGGGGGACCCCCGTCGAGCACCCGCAATCCGAGCGAAGTGAGCGATGAGGATTGTCGGACGGGGGAAGAGCGCAGACAGGACCCCTCATACATCTAAGCGTAATGCTTTTTCGGCGTTGGCACTTTATCTCCCTCTTTTCTGGCTTCAGAAATTCCTATCGCTACCGCTTGCTTTTGACTCGTCACCTTCTTTCCGCTTCTGCCGGATTTCAATTTTCCTTTCCCATATTCATGCATGACATCGGATATTTTTTCCTGTGCTTTTTTTCCGTATTTTGCCATTTATACCTCCTTTCACCAAAGGTTGATACATCATATATTGGTAGTCTTGGTATTGAAACAAAGAAGGGTAAGAAAAACTTGAGGATATTGGAAAATAAGATTTGAGTTTTAAGTTAGGGGTTTTGAGTTGTTTATGTAGGTCCCCCCGCCGAATGGCAGGGAGACCACTTGTGGGTCTGCCCGCTCATACCGGCGGAGGGGCGAGGATGGACCGTATGGACCATCCCCGGTGTCCGACCTCGCGGTCGGCCTGGTTTTCGTATGGAAGATCCGGAACTCGCGCTTCACGGTGAGCTCCGGTCTAAGCGGCCTTGTGGGCCCTGATGCCAAGCCGCAACTCGGCGTTGTACGTATTGATCAGTGTCGCCTCGAACGAGTCGGGCGAGCAACCGATGTGCGTGTAGTGCCAGCCGACGAGCTTGCCGGCGAGTTCGGGGAAGAGCGCAACGCCCTGCCCACAGAACCCGATGTACTTGAGGCCGCGCCGATGGGCAACCTCGCCTACCATCTGGTAGAGCTTGAGCATCGACGGTCCGACTTCGATGGCGGCGTACTTGGCGCGACCCTTCCAGTCGCGGTCAAGGCCGTGCACCTTGGACCCCATGTCGTTGGAGCCCAGGGAAACGCCATCAATGCCCTCGTCGATGTAGGCATCGAGGTTGAGTGCGTTTTCAGGCAGCTCAACCATCATGATGACCCGGAGTCCGTCCTCGCCGCCACGCTTGACGCCGAGAGGCTCGAGGATGGAGTCGATGAGCGCAAGGCACTCCGTCAACTCTTCGACCGCCCGGACGTACGGCAGCATCAGCTGGATGTTGGTCCAGCCAGCAAGGAACGTCTTGGCGATTGCCTCGACCTCCATGCGGAAAGCTTCCTGCTCGCCGGGATTGTTGGGGTCGAGGTAGCGTGCCACGCCGCGATACCCGTCTTGCGGGTTCTCGGACATGTTGGGCTTCTCGTAGTCCCAACCCCGCCCGTTACCGAGCTTGCCAAGCTCGTGAGGCTTGAGGTCGTTGGTGCGAACTGTGGCCGTTTCGGGCCACATAAGGTTCGCGTGTTCGCTGAAGCCGTCGACCATGGTCTGAACGGCTTCCTCCCGCCTGCCGTCGTCAAGAAGCGCCCGTGGGTGCTGGTTGAAGACGTCAAGGTAGAAGAACTCCGCCCGCGCGAGCGTGTTGCCGCGCGGCCGCTTGCCCTCGGAAAGGGCCTTCTGCACATCGAGCGGCGATGCGCCGTTGATGCAGACGTGAGTGACGGTTTCGACGTTCTGGGCCATCTTCTTCATGTACTCGACTTCTGCCGCCCACCATGCGATGGTGTCTTGGCATTCGCCGAGCCAGATCTGGCCGGTCGCTGCGTTGACCGTCACGAGTTCCCCATCGGGGAGTTCGAGCGCGTTGTGTACCGCGACGATGCAGGGGATCCCTTTCTCCCTGCTGACGATAGCGGCGTGGCACGTCACACTACCCTGATGGGTAATGATGGCTGCCGCCCGCTTCATGGCAGGAACCCAGTCCGGAGTGGTCATCTCGGTGACGAGAACGTCGCCGGGCTGAACCATCTCCAGGATAGAGGCGTCCTTGCCGGGGTCGCCGGTCACGATACGGATCCGCCCCACGCCGACTCCCGGACTCGCGGCAGCGCCGGTCCCAAGGAGGGTCGACTCTGTCGGAGCGGGGGTTCCACTGAGGAGGATGGGCTTCACGGTGATGGGTCGGGTCTGCAGGATGAAGAAGTCGAGCCAGTCGGTCTTTTCCTGGACCGCGGCCCACTCGATATCCTGCGGGGCTCCGTAATGCCGTTCGATGTCCATGCCGTACCGGGCAATGGCTCGTGCTTGGCCCCTCGTGAGCTTGGGTGCGTTGATGAGGTACGGAGGTGTCGCCACCTTGATGGTGGCGTCCTCGATAGAACCGGTGCTGTCCGGGTTCCGGACATACATCTCAGGCTGTGCGACGCGGATGGGCCCCTCAACGAGCGTCAGTTCGTCGTCCTTGCGGAACTTGAACGTCTCCGCTTCCATCGTCCCGTCGACCACACCCTGCCCGAGGCCAAACGCGGCCTGGACGGTGATGAACGCGGGATCGCTTGTCGCAGCGTCGACCATCAGCATGACGCCAGACACGTAGGACTGGACCATCTTCTGGACGACGACTGCCATCGCGAAGTTCTCGTGGCGGAGGCAGTCGGCGAACTCGAGAAGCTCGCGCTTGCGGACTTCATCGGGTTCTGCGGCTGCGCTTTCGAGGGTCTGCTCCCGAAGCTCTGCCCGGTAGATTACCGAGCGGAGTTCGTAGCATGTGCCCCAGCACGCAACGATTGCGTGCAGGACATTCTCGCCTCCACGGATGTCCGTGAAGGTTCCCTGCTGACCCGCGAAGGATGCGTCAGCACCGTCCTCAGGACGGGCTGCACTCCGAACGGCAACCACTTCCGGGCTGCCGTCCTCCCGCCTCATCATCTCGTAGGAACGGAGGAAGAGCGTCCGAAGCTCGAGCGGAAGCTCGTGTTCTTCGATACCGGTCTTGATCTCCTCTACGAGGACTGCGAAGGCGGTGACGTTCTTGCGGTCTGCGTCGTTGAGGGCCACCATCTTGTCGATGACAGCCTGCGGCAGACTCCTGACGAAGGCTGCGTGTGCGTGAGCCGTTGCAACCCAAGCGTTCGGCACGGGTGCTCCGGTGCGCATCATCTCGCCGAGGTTGGCACCTTTACCGCCGGCGATTGAGATGTGCTCGACTCCGATCTCGCGGAGCCAAACGACATTCCGTTCGGCGAGGTCAACCTCTCCTTCAGTTGTACCCACCTTCGTGGTGGATTCGGGGTTAGCGGTCAATGCTTGTACCTCATGTGTCTTGTTTGCGGGGTTGGGTTGTCGACGGCTTACGCCGGCTTGACGGGCGGTTGAACCTTGACGGTTGCCGTTTTCATGCGGGCAGCCTTCGCGGCCTCAACATCAGCAACTGTGACCTCCCTTGGGATGCCACCGTGTGCGGGCCTGATAGGACCCGTGTCTTTATCCGTCATAGACGGACTCCTTTCTCCCACATCAAGACAAAAGTTTAGTTACTCTTGATTGTGGGACACCAGGAAGAAAAAAGTATTATGAATGAAGTATTAAGCAATTTCTTTATACTCTATACTTATCCCTTTATACTTAATTTCCTCCCATTATCCCACAATCAAATGGTGAAAAAAATATGTTATACGAAAACCAATTTTCAATGTGCGTCATGCTTCAAAAGCTACTTGAATAGCAATTTTTCAAGGCTTAAAAAGCACAAAAACTGTTTTTTTGGCCGCAAAAAAAATACTCATGCGAGGGAGTATTTCAAAATTATGTTCGGCAAAAAGCCAAACAAAACAAATTCAGTATGAACTTAAAAGCTCAGACTATGGGCTTAAAAACAACTTTGTAGTATAGCACATCTAGGCAACTTTTGGAAGGGGTTGGAGCGTTGACAAAAATACAGGATTTAGCCTCAAAGAGCTACTTCTTATCGGGGGTTTCCAGCTCCACCTGGATATATTTTACCGAGGGTACTTCGCGTTGTATTCTTTCCTTTATTTCATCCATCAATTTTTCTATTTCATCGGTATCCAAATTGTTTTTCATATGCACCTCAAGATTGACCAACAATTTTTCGGACCCGACATGCAGCGTTTTCAAATCGAGCACATCATTTACCTCCTCAACCATAAGTGCCGCCTTTTTTATTTTTTCCTCGGTTTCTCGAGAAGCACTTCTGCCAACCAACAGGTCGCGAATTCCCATCACCAATAGAAGCGCAAGAAAAGAAAGCGCAACTCCAATAACTACAGCGCCTATTCCATCGAAGCGCACATCCCCGGTAAGTCTGTAAATCACAAGAGCTACCATACCTAAAAATGAAGCTATCGTTCCCATAAGATCCAGAATGAAGGTGGTCTTTGTCTCAACAAGGGATGACTTATAGAATATTTTTACAATTTGATTAAAACTCCTTTTCTTAAGTAGCCTTTTGTAACTCAGGAAAAATGCGTACCCATTTGAAAAAAACGCGATGAGAAGGACTATTTGAGCAAGATACAGGTTTTCAACGGGGTGAGGATTCACTATCCGCTGCCAGCCAAAATAAATTGAAACCGTTGAGGTCACCCCAAACATTACAAGCGCCGCCAAGAGAGTCCAAAAATAAATTTCCCTTCCGTACCCAAATGGATGTGACCTGTCAGCTTTTTGAGTAGAACGTTTAAGTCCAATCAATAGTAACCCGGAAGAGGTGAGGTCGGATACCCCTTCGAGTGCTTCGGTCAACATGATAACGCTCCCTGTCACAACCGATACAAAAACGGAGAGAACGATGTCAAGGACGTCCACAAGAAATGACGCGACTATTACCGTTTTGGCCGATATTTTCTTCTCCTTCACTTCCATTTATTAAGTATACAATACTCTCAAAACCATGCTTGGAATAAAAGAACATGATAAACTATCTGTATGAAATTTTCGCTTATTCAGCTAATTTTTTGCATTGGGATTATTCTTTTCATCTCTTATGTGGTACTCATAACCTACCACCCAAAACCGGCCAGATATAACATTCCCCAAAATCCGCAAATAACAATTCCCTTTCAGCAAATCAAAGTGAAGATGAAGTAGTGGTTAAATAGCTGTTCTTTTGTGGCTCTCTCCCCATTTATGCATAGTGTCTAAAACCGGAAGAAGTGTTTTTCCATGAGAGGTTATCGAATACTCAACCCGTGGGGGAACTTGTGGATACACTTTTCGGGACACCAATCCGTCGCTTTCGAGCTCTCTTAATTGCTGGGTCAGCATTTTCTGGGTAATGCCCATGATACTTTTTTGAAGTTCCGAAAATCTCATTGTGCGCTCAACGAGCAAAAACATGATAAGAGGTTTCCATTTTCCCCCGATAACCTCTAATGTTGTTTTGACAGATGAACATCCCAAATTAAGCTTTGTTGGCATATCTTGTTTCATATTACACACCGATTCTTAATATTAGCTGAATAGTTATCTAGTATCCTTTTTGTATGTACCCTACTTTTTTGTCGGTACTTGCCCAAGAGACACTTATTTTGTAAATTATACCGTATGAAAGATTTTAGTCAACTTGCCAACGACGCAACAATCGAAAGGACAAAAGAGTCACTAGAAAAAAACGGCTTTTTTGTTATTGTTGTGAACAATAGACAAGAAGCAAAAGAAGCATTATTGAAAATTCTTCCACAAGGCGCAAATGTCATGAAGAACACCTCTACAACTCTTGATCAAATCGGAGTAACGGAAATAATCGATAGTTCAGGAAACTATGATTCGGTGCACAAAAAAACCCTCACAATGGATAGGGAAAATGAGGGATGGAAGATAAAGGAAATTCGTTCCGTTTCGGACTGGGCAATCGGGAGCTTCCATGCGGTGACCGAGGACGGAAAAATTATGATGGCTTCCGGCTCCGGAAGCCAAATTCCAGGATACGCGTATGGGGCAACTAATGTTGTATTTGTTGCCGGAACGCACAAAATCGTAAAAGACATTAACGAAGGTTTTGAAAGGATTTATACCTATTCTCTTCCTCGCGAATCGGAAAGGATTAATAAGGCATACAACACAACTCACGGCAGTAATCCACGAAGAATACTTATCATGAACTCGGAAAAGGACACAGCAAGAACCACTGTCATCCTCGTAAAAGAAGTTCTCGGATTCTAGACCTTGACTTCTTTTTCAAAACTCCGTAACATAAACTCTTATGTCACAAGAAAGGTGTCCAAAATGCGGGGGTGAACTTGAGGCCCCCACAACAACCCCAACAGGGAGACGTTTACAACGGTGCTCTCAAGGGCATTGGGATAAGGAAACAAAAAAGAACATCGGATGTGACTTCGTAAAATGGCTTGAGACCCCACCTGAGACAATTGACGAAAAATGCCCCAAATGCGGCTCCCCCCTGGTTATTGCTTACACCCGCTTTGGAAAGAAGATGAAAAAATGCTCAACAAATGTTTGGAACCCCGATACAAAAACTGCAGACGGATGCGATTTTGTCGAATGGATAAATGGAACAACTGAGGAGTTGGACGAAGAATGTCCAACATGTGGCAACAAGCTTGTGCTTTACACAACCGCAAAAGGAAAGAAAATGAAGAAGTGCTCAACAGCAGGCTGGGACAGTAAAGCCAGAAAAGCTACGGGTTGCCCGTATGTTGAATGGCTCAAGCCGGGAGAATATGTAAAGAATGAAGACCACGGCGGCGAAGAATTCCTCCCCCCAGACCCCAACGAATAGCTTTCGGGTGTTATTATTAATTTACGATGAAAAAAACCGATATCATTTCGCGTGCAAAAGACATCTTTGAAGGGAATACTTTTCAAGGATTCTCCTCATGGAAAAAGACCAACTATAAATTCATCGCCCCTGCTAACAAAGAGTATGTTTATCAATGGCTGTGGGACACCGGGTTTCATGCAATCGTTCTTTCTCACTTCAATACCGAGTGGGCAAAAAACGAAATACGGAATTTTCTTATCGGACAGTGGGATAACGGATTTTTACCACACATCATTTTTTGGGGAAAGAAAAAAAGACTCCCCCACTGGGCATATATCGAAAGTGCCCTTTCCATTCGACCCAGAACAACTTCAATCACTCAACCCCCTGTATTTCCGATTTCCATTGAATATATTTACAAAAAGGATAACGACAAAGATTTCCTTCGAGAGGTCTTGCCGAAGCTTGCTTCGCATCACAAATGGCTTCTAGAAAACCGCGATATCGACAATGATTATCTTATTTCAATAATTTCTCCCAACGAGTCGGGAATGGACGAGCTTCCTGTATTTCAATATGCTGCGGGATACACCGGGCTTGAAACAACCCGTATGCATTACACGTACCGGAAAGGGGATTTTCTCAACCACCGGTACCGCTTTAACAACAAGAAAATTCTTGAAAAAGATTATTTTAATGTTGAGGAATTACTTTTCAATACGGTTTTTATAGAAAGCGCGAGAAGTCTCTCAAGACTCTTTTTAGAAATCGAAGACAAAAATGAGTCGGTGTTCTTTAAGCAGGTTGCTGATAAAAGTGAACAAGCGCTGCTTTCAAAATGCTGGGACGAGACGGACAAAATATTTTATTCGCTTTATAAAAAAGACGAGAAGTTCGCCCGGGTCAAAACAGTCGCTTCACTTATTCCACTCTTCTTGGACGGACTAAAAGGTGAAAAACTAAAAGCACTTGTTGAAAACCATCTGCTAAATACGAATGAATTTTATACACCCTACCCCTTCCCGTCGGTTTCAAAAGACGAAAAATATTATGTGCCGCACGATACACCACTTCATCAAGTAAAACTACTGTGGCGTGGGCCCACATGGATTGCGACGAATTGGTTTGTTGTTAAAGGACTGCAAAAACACGGATATAATGACGTTGCAAAAGAGGTAATTTCAAAAATGGAAAAGATGATTGAGGCTCACGGTTTTCGCGAGTACTACAATCCTGAAGATGGAACGGGTTACAGAAGAACTAACTTTGGCTGGAGCACTTTAATTTTGGATTTACTTGAACAGTAATCGTCTCTGGATTGAGCGATAATCCGGAAACCGGTGAGGGATACAGGAGACAAAACTTCGGTTGGTCAACTCTAATCTTGGATTTGATGCAGTGAAACTCCTTGATGTGATTGCTCAATTCTCGGAAAGATTGGCTCATTTGCAAAACTCAAATCCATGAGACGGTTATACGTACTTAGACTCAATACCTCTCCGGGAACAAGCAAGATAGGAAAAGCAGTGCTCATCTCTTCCCCAATGCCTTCCCTCCATAACGTAGCCCGGATTCTACCATGTCTATCATTTTTCACTATTATATTTGCCAGTTGACCGGCACTATCTTCATCGGTCGTCATCTCAAGCGTTGCCGGTGCGAAGTACTGATTCACGGCATCCTCTTCAACACCACGGTATACCCATTCACAAATATGCCTTCCCCATCTATAATATTCTGCTTCAATTGCCATAGGTGTGAAATTTTAAGACTCTTTTTAGTATACGTCAAGCCTATATTAACCTCGAGCTGACAACCCACCAAGCTTCAATTCATTTATGCGTACCGTCCCCCCATTACTTGTCTTTAAATAATAAGCTATGCTGTCTTCATGATGACGCAATTCGTAACTCATCCGAAGCCCAATCGAAGTTATCCTTTCAAGCATCTGCCTTACTGTTTGGTTGTGAGATGTAGCAACGGCCGAAAGCGCACTTGAAGTTCTGCCTATCGTATTAAAAACAATTTCTTGTTCATTATCCGACCTGTTCGCTCTCTCGTCCCATTCTGTTCCTTCAAGACTTACTTCTTCCTCTAAAGATAACGGCTTCTCATCTTCACCTACTCTTCTTACGAATTGGAATTCTCCGTTTTCTCCTCCCGCATGTATACCGAGTCCCAAAAATAAATACCGTCTCATCAAATCTTGCCACGTAAGTCCAACCTCAACCTCGGCAATGCGAAGCATAGCCATTTGCCGTGCATCCCCGAAATGCAACTCATCCTCTTTTTCCCAAAGACTACCGGGAAGAACATCGGGAATCCAGTCTCCTCCCATAGGCAAGTCATGCTCATTACTCATGCGTAAATTTTACTCCTCAAATAGCTTCAATTCAAACAAAAATAACCCACGGGCAAGAGTGGGTCATTTTTGTAAAATACGCTAATGCACAACCAATGCACCAATAGTATTAAATGGTCCATCAGCAGGCGTTCCCATAGAGGATACGCCACTTTCAGCAGCTAATTGGGTCGTAAAACTTCCCCAAATACGCTTAGGACTACTGTCATTTACCTTCGCAAAAAGCCAGTTGCCAACCCAAGACGGATTGCTTGCTTGCCAGACACGTCCGGCAAACCAGGCGCTATGCCCGTCAACCTTTAGTGAGGTGATAAGCACCCTATACCAAGCATGATTGGCATCGGAGTATTGGAAGGCTCCTCCGCCATCGGCTGTGTCGGCCGCAAATTGCGCACTTCGCAAGAGGCCATACGCCGTATACTTTACGTTGCCTAGAACACTGTGGGAATGTGCTCTCACGTAGGATACGCATGCACCTTGGTTGGCAAATGATGGATTGTTAAATGTCTGCCACCCATTATTTTTGCATTGGCTTACCAAAGTCGGCGGCCCGACGAGTGGGACTACGGTAAAGTGGTATGGACTACCACTTCCATTACTCCAGCCACTAAATGTACTGGTTGCATCCTTTGCTCTGACCCTTACCCAGTAATCTCCAACCGGAGTTCCCGGTGTTGGGATTTCGGAAGCACTAAGCCATCCACTAGAGTAAATAAGACTCGAATACCCACTATCTGAGTAGGCTTCGTACTGGTATTGAAATGGCGAATTTGTACCTGTCGAATCCGTCCAATCAACCTTTACAAGAGCCGCCGATGTAACATGAGCTCCATCGGCAGGAACAATAATAGTCGGAACCGACGGCGGAACAGGTGCAGTCGAGGACAAAGTAACATTGTCAACTAAATACCCATTGCCGTTATTTCCAGGCGCAGCTGTACCTCCTTCACGGAACAAAAGTTTACTCGTGGTAGGAATTACATGTCCATTTCCGTTCTGTTCGGGATCATATCGGTAATAGTCTTCCCAACTCGTTCCTGTTTTCTTTAGAACTCCATCAACATAGAGTTTGACGATATCGTTAGCAGGACCCGACAGAAAATCAATAGCAAACTTTATTGTATGTTTACTCGTCCTATCTATAGTCGCGACGTCAGAAGGATTAAAGCTTGCAACTGTAGGAAGCGGACCCGGATCTGTTACATCATAAAAAATGACATGAATTCCGTCTGCTTGGTCCTCAAATCCAACGTAACTCATCCTACCACCATTGCCATCATCAGGGCTTACCGATGTAAATAGGCCTACTTGTTGAGTAGATTGTGTGGATCCGATATCAAAACTCGCCTCAAAATGAGTATTCGAAACCGCCTCACCGGCAGGACTTGATAGTCCTGGGGAAAACGTCTGGTCGCCGAAGGAGCCACTAGTAACGGCGTTTGAAAGTCTTAACGCCTGAGTTCCAAAACCAAACCCTGAGGCATTTGAGAATCCAGAAACTGCCGCTACGGCCGCATCATACGCTCCGGCTTTAATCCACCCCTGCTGTCCGTTGATATTCCCAATTGTATAAGGACTCTCGAAATCTATGGGCGAAACAGTATCTGCAAATGTAGGCAGCGCAGTTGCAGCAAAAACCAAACCTGTTGCAATAGTTGAAACTAAAATTTTTTTCACCTTTCTATTGAAAGTCGAACTATTCATATTTTTTTCACCTCCTCCCTTTTTTGACAGAAAAAAAACCGGCATAATGACCGGTTTTATAAAACACATCACACTATAATTTCTGCCAAATACATAGTCTTATTTAGACTAAACCCGAAGGAAAGTTAAATCAATTGGGTCTTAAGATGTCTTTATAGTCGCTACTACAAACAACTATGGCATGAAAATTTAATGAGCGGGAAAAATGTTAGTTTTTGGATTAATAAATTTAAGTACATCAAAAATTATCAGCAACAAAAAACCGAAAGCCAACGAAAATCCCCATTCATAGAACGATATCTGAACAGTTTCGAATACATATGAAAGCGGTGTGTAGATTACCGTAAGGGTTGCAAGCAAGGAAATAATAGATGCAAACAACAAGTATTTATTTGAAAATGGAGAACGCGTCAGAACCCCTTTCCTGAATGATCTAAAGACAAATGCGGCACAGATTTCAATTACTATAAGTGCGACAAGCGCTACTGTTCGGGAACTTCCAGCATCGTGCCCTAAGACATTAAATGATATGTAGTATGATAAAAGGACAAAACTTCCCATAAGTATACCGGTCATAAAAACGATAGCAATTAACTTTCTATCAAGAATGTCCATATTCTTTTTGAATTTCCCGTGCATAATGTCCTTTGAAGAAGGATTAAATCCGAGCATAATGGCCGGCAAATTATCGGTGACCAAATTCATAAAGAGAATCTGTATCGCAACCAGCAGCGGAACACTCCATGAAAGGAAGGGAGCTAACATTGTTGCGATAAAAAGCACCATTAGTTCTGCAAAATTACATGATAACTGGTATGTGGTGAATTTTCTGATGTTATTGAAGATGGTTCGCCCTTCAATTATTGCAGCCATAATTGTCGAAAAATTGTCGTCCTTCAATATCAAGTCAGATGCAGACCGTGCGACATCCGTTCCTCTTTTTCCCATCGCAATTCCGACATGAGCCTCCTCCAAAGCAGGAGCATCGTTCACTCCATCCCCCGTCATTGCAACTATTTCACCAGTTTCTTTAAGCGCTCTTACGATGCGGAGTTTTTGCTCGGGCATGACTCTTGCAAATATACCTATACCCATAACTTCTTTCCGGAGCTGTTCGTCCGTCATCTTTTCCAACTCCTCACCTGTAATAACGGTATCCAGAATACCAATTTGTCTTGCAACGGCTTGTGCTGTTTCTTTGTGGTCACCGGTAATAAGTTTTACTGCTATCCCCGCTTTTTTACCCATCTCGATTGATTCCACTACCTCCTCACGCGGCGAATCCTCAAGAGCTGCAATTCCGAGAAAGGTAAGGTCCTCTTCCTCATCATGTGCCCCTCCGCCATTTTTTTTATACGCAAACGCAATCGTACGAAGTGCTTTCGTTGTCAGCTCGGAATTTTGTCCGAGCAATTCCTTTATTTTTTCCTCAGTCAATGGCAGAACCTTGTCGCGTTCCAGAAAATGCTTACAATGCTTTATCAGCATTTCGGGTGCCCCTTTGGAGAAAATGAACGACTCATCCCCCCTCTTAGTCTCAACGCTCATCATTTTCCTTTCAGAAGTAAAAGGAAACTCCTCAACTACAATATATGAAGGGTTATCTTTATGAAATCCTGCTTTCTCGCCCAAAACCAAAAGGGCAGTATCCGTGGCGCTCCCCGTCAGTTTTCTCTCCTCATTCTCATCCTGAACAAAAGAAGCATTGTTGCAAAGAACGGATGACAGAAGTATCAAGGTGAGCTGCTCATCATTTTCTACAGAATATTTCTTTCCATCGTGGAGTAACTCTCCATTAGTTTCGTATCCAATACCCGTAACATGAAGGGTTTTATTATCAAGAATTATTTTTTTTACAGTCATCTCACCTCTGGTTACGGTCCCTGTTTTATCGGTAGCAATAACAGTCGTCTCCCCTAAAGATTCAATAACACTCATGCGGTTGACTATCGCATTCCTTTTTGCCATCCTCATAACGCCCACCGCAAGAGTAGTAGTGAGCACTACGGGAAAACCCTCCGGGAAGGCAGAAACAGACAAAGCAATAACAAGAATAAGCGTACTTTCGATAAGGGGAAGGGTGATATTCCCGGACTGCAACACATACACGACTCCGGTTAATACCGACACCGAAATAGCAAAAACCACCATATATTTAGTAATTCTGTTGACTTTGCTTTGGAGTGGAAGCGTTTTTTGAGTTTCCTCAACGAGCTCTGCAATCTTTCCAAACTCGGTTTTCATACCCGTCTGGGTGACCTTCACAACACAATTACCGCTCGTAATAAATGTTCCCATAAAGACCATCGAAGACTTATCTTCTTTTCCATCGGGCGAATACGGTTTTTTTACAACTTCCTGAGCCTCGCCAGTAAGTATCGATTCATCAACCGTAACCTCCTCTCCCGAAAGAATTATCGCATCGGCAGGTACCTTGTCCCCTGCGCCCAATAAAACAATATCGTTCGGGACAAGCTCTGTTGATTCAACCAGTTTTTCTTGTCCCTCCCTTCTCACCCTCGTCTTTAGCGTTAAAAGATTCTTAAGTGCCTCAACCGCTTTTTCGGCCTTGTATTCTTGAAAAAATCCGGCCCCAACAACCAGCGAGATTACTCCAAAAATAGCAATAGCAGTAATATATTTCCCGACAAAAAATGAAATGATGATAGCGGCAACGAGAAGATATACAACAAAATTATTCTTTAGCTGATTTTGGAAGATGCGGACTATTGAGGATTTTTTCTTCTCTGAAAGAACGTTTCTACCAAATTCCTGGCGTAGAAGAACAACTTCTTGAGAGGTCAAACCGGAAACGTCATTTTGGGGCATTGCTATTCATTATAGAGAATTGCGTGGCAAGGGTAAAGAGCGCCCTACTCCCCCTGAGGTTTAATAAGACCCACTAGATACTGTGGCACCCGTTCCTCCCACTTCTTATTTTCCTGCATGAGTTTTCTGATTTTTATTCCCTCAAGAACGTGCCTCTTATGAAATCCTATATACACTGCAGGAATTCCATGCCTTTCGATGATGCCGTTATTCCAAGGGTTGTTCCCAATAGTCACATCAAATGGTCCCGTCATTTTGTAAAGGTTCTCAAACCACACATCATCATCGGGATTGTCATTAAGTTTTAGTATCTTGATGACTCTGTCTTCAATTTTTTCGTTCTTCAGAAATTTTTTTATGTGAGAGAGTCGCTCACTTGCAGAATATGGATTTTTATCGTCGGATTTATTTGAACTTCCAATTCCAATATAAATTTTGTCACACAATTTTAACGCTTTTTCGATGAGGAACTTGTGTCCATTATGAAATGGCTGAAATCTCCCGATAACAAGGCCCGTTCGATATGCATGCATAGCAAAGATTATATCAATCCTAAAAGGTCTTGTGGAACAAAACTATTTCTAGTTCTTTCTCATTGCATCCAAAGCAAAAGCAACAACAATAATAACTACTCCGAGCCACCACATTGCAAGTGACGGAATAACTGATGCCAGCAAAACTCCAAGCCCAAGTCCGAAGAGACTATGCGTCAAAACATGAGGCGTAAAACATGATTTCATTTTCGCGTTCACAAAACATCACCCCCTTTCTTATTATTACTATCTAATAAATGGAAGGCATTTACAATAATGCTGAAGGTGTTGGGGGCTATGATCTGATACTGTCAACCACAACTTCTCGCGCTCCGCTTTCCAGTTCCTTTTTGGATTCATATTCTTCATGTTGTTTTGCTATTTTTTCCCTCGCGAAAAAGCCGGCAACTACTGCTATTAAAACGACGAATGCTCCAAATCGTATCGCAAATTGAGAACCAAAATGCTCGGACATAAAACCTATTTGGAAATTTCCGATAGGAAAAAGGCCGACAAACATCAAAAGATAAAGACTCAGCACCCGACCGCGGTATTGTCCCTCAACCAGATGCTGAATGCGGGCATTGATGACGGCAAATGCCGAAAGCAATCCAAACCCTCCAAGACACAAGAAAAAGTAAGCAGGCAATATATGTGTGACGGAAGAAAAACCTATCATCGATACCGCAAACAATAGATTTCCGCCAAGAATGAATATATAAGGGCTTATTTTATTGCCGATAGAACTGACCATGACGGTGGCAACAAGAGCGCCAACTCCTGCCGCAGCATAAAGATATCCAAGACCTGCAGCCCCCTGATGAAATGTGTTTTTTGCGATAAAAGGCATGATTGTAGTATATGACCATCCAAATATACTGATAATTGCGGTAAGCAAAATTAGCGACCTGATTACAGGATGTGCAACCGTATATGATACTCCATCTTTGATAGCCTGAATCGGATGAGAATGGTCCTCATGTTTTCGTGTTGCGATAGGAACAATCAGGAATTGTACGATAATAGCAGCGATATAAGAAAATCCATTCAGAAGATACGCACCGGCCGGACCTACAATAGCTATCAATATCCCTGCGACCGAAGGGCCGATTACCCGGGCAGAGTTGAATATCCCCGCATTAAGAGCGATGGCGGATGCCATTTTTTCTTTACCAACCATCTCGTATACAAATGCTTGCCTGGCCGGCATATCAACGGAATTAACTACACCCAGTAGAAATGCGAATAATGCAATTTCCCAAACATTAATAAGATGAAAAAGAGTCAAAAATCCAAGAGAAAGCGCCAGGACCATTGAACTTGCTTGTGTCGCAATTATCAAATATTTTCTGTTAAACCTATCGACAATTACACCGCCAAAAAGAGAAAAAAGGAGAGACGGTACGGTAGCACACGCTGCAACGACACCAATAAGGAAAGCAGAATTGGTGAGCTGTAAAACCAACCACCCCTCAGATACTATCTGAAGCCAGGTTCCTACCTGAGAAATGAGCTGCCCCACAAAATAATACTGGTAATTTCTCACCCCCATCGCTGGGAAAAGCGCCAGTAATTTATTTTGATTTTTTTCCATGACAAACCCGCAATGATATGTGGGGGGTTACATTTTACAATGAAAAAAAGATGGCAACAACTACTTCTTTTTTTTATCGCAATGATACGATGTAGGCGCTTAGTAATATAATGGTTGCGAGAGCGGCAAAAACCGACCTCTTCACTACTACTTCCATGCTCACAATATATAGCACTAAATCAAAAAAGGCGTGAAAAGAAAGTAAGAACTTTGAGAGTTCTTGACTGCGTTTAAGAAAAGCTGAAGTTTTCTTTACTTCGTATAAGAACTTTGAGAGTTCTTGACTGCGTTTAAGAACTTATGCGGGGTGTATGGGATTTTCGCGCTGCTTTCTTCTTAAATATTTGCAGCCAGCAGGACAAACTTTGCCTGACTCACCGATACATTTCTCACACAAGATAAAATGTCTATGGCATCCTACGGTGTCACAGTTGATGTAATGTTCCGATGTTTCCGAACACCTCTCGCACTTTCCGACAACCTCGTGCCTCTCAGAACCGGTGTTAAAACCCATTAATATCCGCCCGTCAAAAACATATAATTTTCCTTTAAAATGTTCGTTAGGATATTTTTCCATATACGTTACGATGCCATTCTTCAATTGGTACACATCCGCAAATCCATTTTTTATCAAAAAACCGGATGCTTTTTCGCACCTGACTCCACCGGTGCATACGGTCACTACAGTCTTGTTTTTCAAACTTTCAAGATGCGGTAACAATTCTGAGAGATCTCTAAAATTACTGAAGGGAGGCAGTATCGAACCTTCAAAATACCCGCTTTTATGCTCATAATCATTCCTCATGTCAACAATGTAGAACTCTCTTCCTTCCTCAAACCATCTATGTAATTCCTCCGCTTCCAAGTATTTTCCTGTAACTTTCCATGGCTTTATGTCTTTGTCGTGAAGATGAAGGCTTACAATTTCCTCTCTCACTTTCACTTTTAGCTTTGGGAATGCATTTCCCGTTCCCTCCGATTTTTTCCAATTAATATCAGAAAATCGAGGGTCTTGCATTATAATTTGCATGTATTCCTCCGTATTCTCAACAGTTCCCTCAACCGTTCCATTAATTCCTTCCGTGGCAATAATTATCCGTCCCCTCAACCCTAACCGCTCACAAAGCCTCTTCTGCTCGCGCATTTCGTGCACAGGATTTTCAATTGGAATATATTTATAAAATAAAAGAACTTGAAAATTATTCATATGAATTTTATTTTGCCCACTCGCTTCGCTCGGGGTAAAATAACAAAATTTGATAGTTATTCATAGCTTACAATTATATCAAAAGGCCTCTTGACTCGAAAGCTTATACTCTTTAATATACTTAAACCATGTCAGCCAAATACCGCCAATTATTCTTAGAGATGATGGAACAGCACCGGGACTTGATGCTGGATTTTAAGGATATCCATGACAAATTCCTCCAAAATGAGGAAGAATATAAAAATGAATTCAATGAAAAAGGTAAAAAAGTAGTTGATATAATCCGCGAATACGAAATGAAATTGACCGCTCACCAAAATAGCGGCCAGTTCTCGAAATACTCCTCAGGACTTGCAGATAAATTCTGGGACCAAATCAGAGCATTCCTTCCACGAATTGATTTTGTTGGTGTAAAATGAATGTATGAAAACTCCTATTTCAAAACTTGTTATTGAAGATATTGTTGTCGGAAAAGGACGCGAAGCAAAATCCGGAGACCGTGTTGTAATGCATTACACAGGGACCTTCGATGACGGGGAAAAATTCGATTCTTCAGTAGACCGTGGCATTCCATTTGAAACACTTATTGGCGTCGGGCATGTGATAAAAGGTTGGGACGAAGGAGTTCCCGGAATGAAAGTCGGAGGAAAAAGAAAACTCTTTATCCCCTACACCATGGGGTATGGTGAGGAAGGCGCCGGAGACGTTATCCCTCCCCTAGCCGACCTCATCTTCGAGGTAGAACTTCTGGATATCAAATAGCCTTCGAATGGGTGGCACGACTGGGGACCCCAATTGAGAACTTTTTGCAAGCGAACATAAAAATTCCAAACAAGTAGAGCGGGCGAAAAGCAGCGCAAATTGGGGCGAGAAGTGACAGGACCCATCAGTATCTAGCCGATTTCCTCACGCTTTGAGTGCAAGAAGAAAAACCACTGGTCAAAAAATCCGACAATAGCTTTGTATGGTGCTTCTATAATAAAGTCCAGAATAAAAAGAAAAATATTTATCTGAGAAATTCCTGCCGTCAGATACTGTCCAACTCTTGCTATCGGCATAAAGAAAAAATCGATAATCGGTGTCAAAAGCCCCTGCCTGTTCTCAACGCTATATTCATGCGCGGTGATATTGATGCGGTACGCAAGAAATGACACGATTGCCAAGAAGAAAATGAATATGCCCTGAGATACCATGCTGAAATGCAATAATGAAAGACCCAAAGACACCGCACCAAAACTTAGTAAAAATGCAGTCACCCACAATACCCAAAAGACCCAATCCATGGCGCTTCTCGGCTTTTTATCCGGAACCGGAAAATCAATCGCGCGGCCAATTTTAGGTTCCTCGTCAAAAAGCAATGCATGTATTCTGGACAGAATTAAACGTGAATTTTTGTCTCCCGGAGTGCGGATAGAAAATCCAACGACGATCATAAAAAGCGTTGGGATGGCAACATTCAGCGCTAAAGTTAGCCACTGAACGTGTCCCAAAAATATTCGCTCATATGTCCCCTCAACACCAAATGCAATTACTGTTTTCGAAAGAAGAATAAAAATAACACTTCGTATAATGGCACGTCTTACTTTCTCCGAAATCGTTTTGTATTTCCTCTTGCATGCGGCCAAAATAACCGCATCCAACTCTTCTTCATTCTGCACCAAATCTTTTATGCTGTCCTGTGTTGCAAAAATATCCTCCATGATAAGGAATGCGGGAATTTGTCTTTTGACATATGACAATATCTTAAACCGAGCAGGATGCGTCAATTGTTTCTCTATCTGTTCGTTCGCATCTTTAAATTTATCGGCCACTTCCGCTACTTCCTGGTTGCTCATTTTTCCGAAATATTGTGTGAATAATTTAAATCTCAAAAATGCAATATCGTCTTTTGAATACGCTCTGCGGATTGCAATAAAAAGCTGCACGTCTCTCTCTTCTTCCATCGTTTCTTCAACTGCAATACTTTTCTGCAGAACATGAAAGATGTAATTCCCGACAGCTTCTTCTACCTTATTAGGATGCAGCGACTGCTCAACATCCGAAGACATGAGTTGGAACATCAGCTCCCGCATGTTTCCTTCTTTCAACCCTCTTTTTACCGCCTCGCTTTTTAGTTGGAGATAAAAATTAATTACTCTTTCAATTCTTGAAATGGTCTCTTCCGTATAAAGACTTTCCGGAAAATACCGTGCCCATACCAATTCTTTAAGGAGAGGCTTTGCGGCAGTTGCACCGGTCCCTCCAAGTGCCAAGCGTCTTTTTAAAATCCGCTCAATTGATGCTCTCAATATCACCTCTTCATCCCTATACTCAATTGAATTACGGAATTTTTCGTACCATGAAGCAAGTTCCGAAACGAGAGGATTTACAACATTAGCAGTTTCGATTGGCTTTTCTTTGGCCTTCTCGAAAAGTTGGATAAGGCTTTCCGAGTATTTATTAAGTTGCATGAAGATATTGTATGCTTTGCGCTCTCACTTATCAATGCTTTGAGGGCCAAAAAATCGTGATGCAGTATGACACAGTCTTTTTTTGTCTTGAAAAATTCCATCTATCCCCGCATTTGGGACTTTTTTTCCACAAAACATATTTCTTCCTTTTTACCCTTTTTAGTATATTTTTTTATCTAAACTGCAAACATTATTAGGCTTACATTCATATCTTTTAAACTTTTTTTGGTTTATTTATTTATTCAAAAGCTAAACCCTAAAAATTATACCCTAATACCTGGATTCTACTTCTAAAATTCTTGCGGTAATTCGACAAAGAAGCAACGTAGTGATACTATAATTACCCCGATGGCAAAAGAAGAAAGTGTAATCCAGGAAAAGGTAAAACAACAGCTCGAAGAAATTGCAAAGAAATTTTTAGAAATAAAAAAGTCTCTTCATATAGGTACCGAATCATTGACTCCGCTCAACTACAAAGAGGAGCTGGAAAAATTTTTTAATTCAAGCACATATAATCCCCAATATATTTATAAAAAAAGGGAGTTTAAAGATATCCCCAAAATAATCGACGGATTTAAATCGGAGATAGATACGCTTTTGTTGCCGGACGAATTGAAAGAGTACTTTCTGGAATTTCTTGATGATCAGAAAAATCTCTTTTTGACGAAAAGCTCAATAGGTACGGATAAATTTTCAGATAATGCTCATAAGCTATTTGATTGGGGAACCGACAGACTCGACCTTCTGCTCACCAATACTCCCAAAGTTGAATTTACGATGCATATTACGCACCGGATGCAGAATGCGGGAAAGATAAAAGAGCGCTTTGAAATGGTGTTGAACAAATATAGTATTAATGGATTCGACGTCAATATTGATGCTTTTTCGCCACATATCATAAATGTCGGAAGGCAATCGGTAAATATTGGGTGTGATATAAAGCGTTTTGAGTGCAATGTTGACAGACTGGTTATTCATGAAATTGAAAGCCACGTACTTCAAGCAGAGAATGCCCGGCGCGGGTCTTCGATTCTTTCGGAGCTTTCCAAATATGGTAACCAGCATCTGTACGGCGAAGGTCTTGCCGTCTACAACGAAGTGATGACGCGAAAAATAACGCCGAGTGCATTTGAAATGTACTTCTCGCGGATAAAAGCAGTCAGGCTTTTGCATAAAAGTTTTCGTGAGATTTTTGATTCACTCTCAGAAACTCTTACCCCACAGCGTGCATTTGTCATGACATATAGAGTCAAACGCGGACTCTCCGACACCTCTGCGCCCGGTGGCTTCCCAAAGGATGCTTCGTATCTTTTAGGATTTCATGAGGTAGAGAATTTGGTCGCTGAAAAATTCCCAAAGAAACTTTTGTACGCAACGCGCTCTCCTATCTTGTCCTCACTCCTGTCAAAATATGGCCTGCTTAATACCGAAAATGTCCTAACACCAAAATTCCAAAGATAGAGAAGCTGAAGATTTATTTTCCTTGCCGCGTGTTTTTGATTACATCTGCAATTTGGTCGACAAGGTCAGGAGCAATCCCAATATACTCACCCGGTGTTAAGGTTCGTAATTTTTCCTTACTTTCATCCAAAATATCGGGAACCTCATCCAACCATTTCTCCCAGTTGTCACCATCTATTCTCTTTCCCCTTGATGCATTTTTTACTTTGTCATAGGCATCGGCATCGCCGTCCATTCTCATTTGGGACTGAACCGCTTCTGTAAGGACACTCCAATCGCTTTCAACTGCCCTTTCAAGAACCGGGTGGTTTGGATAAATTCTCCCAAGACCTTTTAATGTATTTCTAAAAGATAACAGGGTGTATCCAACTGCTGTGGGTGCGTTTCGTATGACAGTACTGTCGGATAAATCTCGCTGCAATCTTGAAACCGGCAGTTTTCTTGCAAGCACTTCAAATATTCCGTTGGCCATTGCTAAATTCCCTTCGCTATTCTCAAACTTAATCGGATTGATTTTCTGCGCCATTGTCGAAGACCCAGTCTCTCCCAAAACTGCTTGTTGTGCAAACCAATCGTCGCTTATATACCTCCACATGTCCTGATCGCAATCCAAAAGCACGCTATTTAACCGATGGTATGTTTGAAACGCTTCAACCATATCCTCATAAGGATTAATTTGTGTTGTGAAGGGATTGTACTCAAATCCAAATCCTTCAACCATTTGCTTTGCATATTCCTGCCAATTGATATCGGGCCGAACGTATTCGTGCGCGTTAAAGTTTCCAACCGCCCCATTAAAAGAGCCTGTTAGTTGCATATTTCGAAGTTTTCTCAGTTGTGCATTGAGCCTTACCGCAAATAAAGCAATTTCTTTCCCTACAGTTGTTGTGACACCCTTTTGCCCATGTGTTCTTGCCGGCATCCTTGTTTCTTTTTCGTGGGCAGCAATATCCATCAGTGCATCTATTCCGGCGTCTGCAGTCGGGACTAAAATTCTTTCTGTCCCTCTTTTCAACATGACACGATATGCCAGGTTATTATCATTTTCAGAAGTCATGAATAGATGAGTGTATGGAGTCAAATCGGCCATGCTCGTACCGCCAAGCTGCTCTCTCATCATCTTTTCAACAGCCTGAACATCATGATCGCTAACAGCCTCCAAAGCTTTCACGCGTTGTGCTTGTGGAACTGTCAGGTTGGTTCCAAATTCTAACAGGAATTGTCTCTCTCCTGGAGCCAAAGTTCTAATGACTCCAAAATCGGATAGCAAAACGAGATGTCTTCCCTCTACCTCTGCTCGTGCCCCAATCAAACCGAATTCGCTGCCGTAAGGCCTTAAGTCTTCAACATCTTTTTTATATCGGCCATCAAGGGTAGTTAAAGCCATCAATTGTTCTTCAGGATATGGTGCGGCTGCTACAAGCTGTTCCGGGGTAGTTGCGTTTTCTGCTGCCATAATCCGATTATAATTTCTGTTTTGTTTTTGTCAATGAGGCTAAATTAGTGTACAATTGCCTCTATGATAATTACCCCGGTAAAAACTCACAAGATAACCGAAAAAGACACCAACCTTTTCAATATTATCGACACCTATATAAATAAGATGGAGGAAAACTCCATTCTTGTAGTCACTTCAAAAATCGTTTCAATAACGGAAGGCAGAATACAAAAAATAAATCACACAACCGAGGCCACGGATAAAGAAAAACTAGTCAAAGAAGAATCTGAAATGTTTTTGGATAAGAATGAGAACCAATACGGATTTTATCTCACCATTACTCAGAACTTACTCATCCCAACTGCGGGCATCGACGAATCAAATGGGAATGGTTATTATATTTTGTGGCCCGAAAATCCGTATGATACGGCAAATAAAATCAGGAAGCATCTTGAAGAAAAATTCGGTGTGCAAAATGTGGGAGTCATTATAACCGACAGCAAAACCACTCCTCTTCGCTGGGGAACAACGGGAGTTTCGATAGCTCACTCCGGGTTTAACGCTCTCAATGATTATATGGGAAAACCCGATCTCTTTGAGCGGGTAATGCGTGTCACAAAAGCAAATGTCGCAGACGGACTTGCTGCAGGAGCGGTTGCATGTATGGGAGAGGGACAAGAACAAACCCCCCTTGCTGTGATTTCCGAGCTTTCAAATATCGAGTTTACGAACCGCGACCTGACAGAGGAAGAAATCCGAACTTTAAGAATAAATCTTGATGACGATGTGTATGCTCCGATTTTAAAGCGTGCCCCCTGGCAAAAAGGACAAAAGTAGTCGACAACTCTTGACAAACTATTCCCTCTTCTTGTAACTTATTGTAATGGGACCAAACAACGGCGAAAATCAATCCGGTGGTGTCGCAACTTTAGAAGCACCACAAGCAGCAGCACCTGTTGCAACCGAAGCCGGTAACGGCTTACTTCCTACGCCCGGCGCGTCAGCTCCAGAAGTAAACGCAATGCCGACACCAGTCGAAGCAGCAACGGCAGCAACACCTGTCACTCCTGCTATGCCGGAGCTCGGCGCTTCATCGGTAGCGACTTCAGAAGCCTCGGCAACGCTTAATCCTATGGCACCACTTGGAACCCCTGATGTGGCATCTCTTCAAGCAACCCATAATACAATGGTTGCCGAAAAAGCAGCTGCACAAGCCGCTCCACCAAAGCCGGGACTGGGGAATAGACTTCTTGGATTTATTGGTCTGAGAGGTGGTATAAAAACCGAAACAGTCGGACAACCCGCAAATGCCATGCCCGATCACCTCAAAGACGGGGTTACTCCTCCAGTACCAAATGTTACCCCTGAAGCAGCAGCCGCTGTCAATCAAGAACCGGTGATGCCTTCAATTCCGGAAGCTGCGGCCCAAGATGGACTTTCCCCGATGGGTACTGAGACACCAGCAGCACTTGCAGCCGAGTCCCCAACATCAACTCCGGAAGCGACAACACCGGCAGCTGACACGGTCGCAGAAACCCCGGAAACAACAGACCCGACGGCTGCAAGCGCAGTAACAGAGGCCGATTCTATAGTCAAAAATGCAGCCGGGACAAATGCGGCTTTGGATGAGATTGATAAAACGGCAACCGCTGCGATGGGTACTGCAACATCACCTGATGCTAAGGCAGACGACACATCATCTGCGGGAACCACACCATCACCTTCAGAAGCCTTTCCAAGCTATGGTGTTCAAACAGAAGCTAGCGCATCATCAAGCGCAACCGACGCAACTCCCGGTTTGACTCCGGACAGCACATCAGATACGACGGCTTCCTCAACAGAAACAGCGTCGGCATGGCCATCCGCTCCTGCCTCAGAGCCAACCACATCAGGCCCTTCAGCAGTAGTAGAACCACCCGCCGCACCAGCCGTGCCGGAGTACAAACCGACAACCGACATGGCACCTGCCGGTGAAGCTGCCGCACCCACCACCCCTGCAAGTTGGTCAATTGACGCTTCAGCGGCGCATCCCGACGCGCCCGTCGTTGGTGGTGTGTCCCCTGCCCCTGAGGCACCCGCAGCGATTCCATCAGATCCAAACGCTCTAAAACTCGAGTCGACTCCAACACCTCTTGCAGGAGCTCCTACCGAACCGCCGCCGCCATTTGGAACAGGGATGCCCCCCTCCATGGGAGAAGCAGCAGCACCCGTAACCGCCCCATCTGAAGCCGACGTTCCTTCGCCCACTGTTCCGGAGGCGCCAGCTGAACCCGCTTTGGGTTCTGCCTCTACAACCGTAGCTCCGGAGCCTCCCCCTATGGATATCTTGGGACAAGCAAGTCAGGTAGCAGCATCGGCCGAAACGGACGGTGGCGCACTCCCCACATCTGGAGTCTCTGCACCCGCTATGGAAAGTGGAGTTTCAATGGGTGGAAATGTGCTTGAATCCGCAGCTGCAGTCGCGGATGCAGCAGGTGCTTCAAGTCTTGGTACGGCAACAACATCAGAAGCTGCTTCTCCTACTGAGCCGGCCTTAGCAGGCGCAGGTACATCAACCGGGACAACCGAAACGCCAACAGGGAGTGGAACACCTCCCCCTCTGGCAACCTCCTAAGCATTAAGAATTTCTAGTATTGAGAACGTCCTTCCAAAGCGCGGGATAAAGTCACTTCGTCCGCATATTCTATATCTGCCCCAACCGGCAGTCCGCGGCCAATTCGCGAAATAGTAAGTTCGGGATGGTGCTGTTTTATTTGTTTTACGATGTACATTGCAGTTGCCTCGCCTTCCATTGTAGGATTTGTGGCGACAATAAGCTCGGCAACGTCACTGTCCGTAGCCAGACGCTTCATTAGCTGTGGAATATAAATGTCATCCGGACCTATTGAATTAAGAGGGTCAATAACACCATGCAATACGTGGTATACCCCATTGAATTTGTCCGACTTTTCAAATGCCAAAACGTCCAACGCATCCTCAACAATACAAATAATTGTTTTGTCACGTTCACTGTCCGAACAGACGTCACAAATTTCGGTAGTTCCAATATTAAAGCAAACAGAACACATCTTCGTGTTCGTTTTAAGAAGGGTTAGGTTTTGCGCAAATGCGTCTAAATCACTTTGGGGAACATGCAAAAGATAAAACCCCAGCCTTTGGGCACTTTTTGGACCGATGCCCGGGAGCCGTTCAAAATTTTCAATAACTCTCTCTAAAGCTTTTGGAATCCGCATGGAAGAAGGGGTCTTTAGACCGTCATTAGTTCTTTCTCTTTCATATCTCGTGCTTCGTCGATTTTTTCCACATATTCGTCAGTCAATTTCTGAACTTCCTTTTCCAATCTTTTTTCGTCGTCCTCGGTTATTTCTCCGTCTTTTTTCAATTTTGCTATCTCATCGTTTGACTCTTGCCTTGCCTGCCGTATCATAATTTTCCCATTTTCTGCCTTTTTATGAATAAGCTTTACAAATTCCTCTCGCCGCTCTTGAGACAATGGAGGGATAGTCACTCTGATGAGATTGCCGTCTGTCGCAAGGCCAAGCCCCATTTGACTATCCGAAATGCCACGCTCCAAATCCCCAAGAACTGTTCGGTCAAAGGGTGTAATTGTCAATGTTTCGTGGTCAACAACGTGAATAGTCGCAAGCTCCATCACCTTTAGCCTTGTCGTTCCTCCGTATGCATTTATTACGACGTTCTCAACAAGCTGCGGGTTTGCTTTGCCGGTCTTAACCGTCCCAAAATCTTCCCTCAAAACCGAAAAGGCTTTCTCCATTCGTGTTTTTGTGGAGTTCGTTATTTGGCTGTCCATAAATGTACTTTAGATTAGCAGACCAAGAGGAATTTTTCAATCAAAAAAATCTTGTTAAGGCAAGATGCTCTTCCCCTGAATGAGCCTGGCAACATCAAAAACGGTAATAAGAGCCATAAGAGCAAGAAGCGCAACCAGTCCGGCACCATGCGCGATTGCTTCGTACTTCGGGCTCACTTTTTTACCGGTTACCATTTCAATTATCATAAAAAAGAACCTTCCTCCGTCAAGTGCAGGAATCGGCAGAATATTAAGCACTGCCAAGTTAAGGGATAAAAGGGAGAGGAACCACAGCACTGCAAACCAGCCTGCCCTGACCGCTTCCCCGGTCAACTGTGCAACACCAATTGGTCCCGCAACACCTTGCGGTTTTACCCCATGTAAGACAAAATCCCCTATCATACTTACCAGTCCTTGCAAAATCACAAGTGAAAATTTCGCAGCTTCCATGGTCCCGTAAAATGGCGCCTCAAACCAAGAGTATTTTTTGACTTCAATATTTGTAATGGCAACACCCATCGCCCCTTGCCCCTTCGGAGGATTTGCACGGGGAGTTATTTTGGTAGCAAATTCCTGACCGTCTCTAACAACGATAAGTGTTACTTCTTTGCCCTTATGTTTTTGTGTCTCGCTGATAAATTTATTGGAGTCCTTGAGTACAACCCCGTTCATTGAAATGACTTGGTCGCCGGGTCTTAGCCCCGCAATTTCCGCAGGCGATTGATGCGATACTTCGGTCACTTTCACGTGTTCTGTTGGAAGAGGTACTCCTTGAGTTGCAAAGAGGAAAGAAATGACAACAACTGCAAGAACGAAATTCATGACAACACCGGCCGTCACCACACTCATTCTCTGCCAAAGTGGCCGCGCGTAATATGCACGCTCGACATCACCTGAGGACATCACAACACTCTTACCGACCTTTCCTCCTCCGGCATCATCTTCACCAAAAAGTTTTACAAATCCGCCAACAGGCAGCCAATTTATTGAATAGGTAGTCTCCCCTATTTTTTTACCCCATGCTCTTGGAGGAAAGCCGATTCCAAATTCCTCAACTTTAATCCCCAATTTCTTTGCCACCAAAAAATGCCCCAATTCATGAATAAGAACAAGAACGGAAAGAATAAGTATGAAGGCGATAACTGTTACGAGCATTCAATCATTTTACTATAACTAAACTTAAAAAACTATGAAAAGAACATGGTAAATAACGCAAGCAAGAGGAAGAAAAACTTAGATTTCGGAGCGTTTGAAATCTGAGAGCTTGATGTTCTCTCCAAGCTTTGCGATAGTCTCTTTAATGAGGTCGTCGATTGTTTTCGAACCATCCCTGATGTATTCCTGCTTCAAAAGCATATCCATATCTTTCGGATTCATCGCAGCAACCTGCATCGCTATCTCGTGAGCGAGGGTTTTAAATTCATCGGTACGTGCAACAAAGTCGGTTTCGCAAAGAAGTGAAACAAGAACTCCTACTTTTCCTGTTTGGTGAACATATGATTCAACTAACCCTTGACCTGTTTCTCTATCAGACTTTTTTGCAGCTTTCTCAAATCCTTTTTTCTTAAGGATATCCTCAGCCTTTTTCATATCTCCCTTTGCCTCTTCAAGCGCCATTTTGCAGTCTGAAAATCCTGCCTGGGTTTTTTCTCGAAGTTGCTTGATTTGATCTGCTGTTATTTTCATAATTAACTAAACCCTAAACGCTATCTAACTAAACGCTCTATTTATCTGCCGGCTTTGCTTTTTTTGCCGCTTCTTTTGCTGCCGCTTCTGCTGCTTTGTTGTCTGACTTTACTTTTTCTTTTGAACCCTCAATCCATGCGTCTATAAGATAGGTAGTGATAAGTTTTATGGAACCAACAGCGTCGTCATTTGCCGGGATTGAGTAAGTCACTTCTGCAGGATCTGCATTGGTGTCGGTAATCCCAATTGTTGTGAGTCCGACTCGAGCCGCTTCTCTGACCGCAGTATTCTCGGCATGAGTATCAATGATAAAAACTGCGTCGGGTGCTTCTTTTATAGTAAATAGTCCACCGTAAATATCTTTCAACTTGATGAGTTCTTTTTCAAAAAGTCCAACCTCTCTTTTTGTGTATCCTCCGCGGTCTTCAGAACCTACAATCTTTTCAAGGTCGACAAGCTTTTTGAAATTCTTCTTGACCTCTTCAAAGTTTGTGAAGATTCCGCCAATCCAACGGGACGTTATGTAATGAATGGTTGTTGGGGTAATTTCCCGTGCTCTCTCTACTTCCTCTTTAACAACCTGCTGTGCCTGTCTTTTTGTCCCAACCACAACAAGACTTCCTCCTCGTGAAGCAAGCTCTTTTACATACTCTGCAGCAGCAATGAGTCCCTCCTGAGTTGCCTCAAGATTGATGATGTTAACCCCTTGCCGCGCCTCGAAAATGTAGCGGTTAGCTTTAGGATTACGCCTGTTGACCTGATGCCCGAAATGGCATCCTGCTTCCAATAATTCTTCCAGTGTAATTTGTCGCATATTATAATCCTTTTTTCCTCTGTTCTTGCGGCGTTTTCAGCCAGGATGTAATCAAGAACATGATGTAATGAAAGGTAGTATACCAAAAGTTGAATTCAAAAACAAGATACGTTGACAATGGTTGAAATGTAATTCTAAACTTATAGGTATGGCAAAGGAAAAAAAACGAAGCGCGGGAGGAATGGGCTTTGGCATCAACCTTACAGGTCCCGGGACTGTTTTTACCATTGCTTTCATCGGAATTGCTCTTGGCATGGGAATACTCATGTCCCGGGGTGTAACTCCCCGCTCGACACTCTCAGGACTCAACGACAAAAACACATACCAGATAGACACCAACCAAACTGAGCCTCAAAAATCTAATTTGCAGCTTCGAACCCTCAAAATGAAAGTAGTTATTCCCCCGACGTTTGATTGCGGAGATGATGCAATAAAGGGAAGTCCCGAGCCATATATCCTTTGGGCAATCAACCCCGACCCCGGAACACCGGTTGTAAAAGGCGGAGCTATTAAAGTTTTTTACCAAGATGAGTGGCCAATAACTCTTGGCGCTGGGAACGTCTCTCCTTCAACGAGCTCAAAAGACCACGTGGTAAATCCCAATGTTGGCGATGAAACTCAAAAAGATGCGAATAATTTCCCTTGGTACCCTGCCCTTTTCTTAAGCGATATTACCTCGGACCCAAATAATAAATCGGGAGATGCTCAAAACGGCGGCACCCCGCACAAACCCGACGAGGTGTATGGGGCATGGAAACCTTTGGGCGCAGCAGCCGTAATGCCAAACCCAAATGATTTGGATTTGGGACCCGGCGCAGACCCTTACCCCCCTAATTCCAATGTGAAATTTGCAAATTCGGCAAGGCGCCAAGAACCATTTTTTGGCGCGGAAATCATTTGGAAGGTAGACAGTTTGGGCCTTGAGACAGGACATGCATACCGCGCACAGTTCATCCTTCACGACGGAGATCAAGTTGGAGATATCAGTGAAGGCTGCACTACTATACAATTATAATTATGGCTAACAATAACAGAAGACGAGGCGGAGGCGGATTTGGCATTAATCTCACGGGACCGGGGACAATTTTTACCCTTGCTTTTATTGGCCTTGCAGTTGGCATGGGGGTCTTACTTTCTCGCGGTGTTACTCCGCGCTCGACTCTTTCCGACCCGGGAGAAACTGGAGACTTGGAAATAGTAAAAGAAACCCCCGGCATCAACCGCAACAACTTGCAACTCAAGACCATCAAATTCCGTGAATGTGCAAGCAAAGTTGCAGTTGGACTTTTGGTTGACCGCTCGGGTTCCATGAGGGGTGCAAAAATTGACAACTTAAAATCCGCCCTTACCACCTTTACCCAAAGTCTTTCAGACCAATCGGTCATTGGTCTCTCATCTTTCAGCAGTAATGACGACGGTGCTGTTGTTGTTCAGGAAGACGTCCCATTCTCACGATATAAAGATGCCAAAAGTTCTATGCCGGAAGCGATTCAAAACCTTCGTGCGGCCGGTGCAACCAATACGCGTTCCGCGTTCCTGTTTGAGAGGGATAAAATCCTTGCAGCGCAAACCACATTTCCCAATCAGAAATTTGCGCTCATTTTCCTGTCTGATGGCATTCCCGAAACAAACCCGCGTGATTGTGCAAGCGGCAGACAATACCAAACACCTACCAACTTGAGATGTTTTGCCAATTCCCAGGACCCAACCCAAAGCCCTGACGTTTCAAAAGAAATAAAAGACAAGGGGATAAAAATATATACGATTGCACTCTATGTCCCTGGGGACCCTCAAGACGAATACTTTTTACCAGACATGAGAACTATGATGGGGAAAATCGCAACAGAGCCTACTCTTTCAACATATTATGAAATTCCCGACCCCACTCAGCTCAAGCAAATATATAAAGATATCTCTCAAAAAATCTGCAATGATGCAGGGCAATAGCCTCACGAACTGTTGTAGTTTGTCTTATTGAAGATTAACCACAAAGTGATATTCTAGATATCTCTATGAAAAAAGTGACAACCGCAGAAAAAAAAGACAAACCTGTAACAAAATCCTACCTCGATCAAAAACTAGCAAATTTTGCGACAAAGGACGACCTGAAGCAAGTAGTTCAAGACGTATCAAACCAAATTTATGACAAGCTGGATACAATACAAACAACCCAAGATAGGATTTTGAAAGAATTAGTAGATATTCGTGAAGAAAATGTAGCTTCAACACTTCACTTTGAACGAAATGATAAAGTAATTTCCGCCCACGAAAAAAGAATCACCACCCTCGAAGCATCACAGAACTGATACCCACTTGATACTTAATACATCGCTCAGTTCACTTTGCAAATTGCAATACGAACCGTGATACTTAATACTTAATTATGTATGCCTATTAAATTTTTCCATCAACTATTAACTATTAACCATAAATCATTAGTCTCCCAACGTGGTCAATCATCTTCCTATATTATTCTTTTCATAATCGTTGTTGTTTTTGCCATCATGCTTGCAGGTGGCGGCGGCAGTCTTTTTTCCGGCAATGAGCCATCTTCCGTCATAGACACTCCCACACCGGGTGGCACATCCGGAACCCCCGGCACGACAGGCACCACCACTCCCTCAGGCCCTCCATCAGAATGGAGCGTAATCGTCACTTTTGATGGATGCAAACAAGGAAAAGCACCCTACATGACGGGGAGCGTAAAGGTCGAAGGTACGACAGGAGCAACGGTAGAACTATCCAGCGCAACAAAAACCATCGGTTCTCAGCCTTTTGTTCCACCATCCCAAACGTATCCGTTGACTTTAAGTAACGACGACGGGTTCGGAAACGCAGCTTGGAAGATAACCGTCTCATCGGGTGCCATAATTAACAAAACCTACAACGGTGCTGCGACGGGCTGTTGACTTTGAGTTTAAAACATCGTATTCTGAGATTATATTAGCCGGTTTATGAACTTATTCGTTAAACTGAAAGCATTATATTTACCTCTATTCATCCTTTTATTGGCTATAGGAATTATCTACGGACTCCTCTCATTTCTAAACTCCACAAAGGGAGTAGCTTATGCTGCAAATAATAGTTATTCCGGCATTAAACAAAAAGGTGTTTTGGGAGCACAAATCGGTTCTTACAATTCTCAGTTGGGAGGCTATATTGAATACGAATATTGTGGGTCCGATTTAAATACTTGCACATCGACCAGAAATGGAAATTATCTTTCTTATGGTCAGGCCAATCTACACAACTGCTTTGATAATCAATGTGTTATCCAAGATATAGGCTATGGAAGGTGTGGATATTGTGTCCGTAAACCGGTAGATTGTGGCTCACTATCTATAAATCAATGCAAAGACCATTTAGATGAGTGCTTTGTCTATCGAGGCGGCAAAGGAGATGCTCAACGATGTCAAACGAAACAAGATGTTGGACAAACTTGCTACACCGGCGCTTGTTACTCAAGCCCAGGTCAGTATTGTATCCCCGGAGCAAAAACAGCTGGACCTGATGCTGGAATGATAGGATACTGTGGTAAGTACCAGCAGGGATTGGGAGAACCCTGTTTTGAAAACGAACACTGTGCTTCGAGCTACTGTAATAAGTCGCTTGATGTATGCGAAAACCCGCCTGCTACACCTCCTACTTCAAATGAAAGCTGCAGAACTCACTCTGACTGTCCTGCAAATCAATTCTGCATTAGCAATGTAAAAGGTCAAAAAGGAAGTAGCTCTTGTGTTGGATCTAGGGTGGGTGGGGAAAATGCTCTTTGTGAGGACTATGCTTCCCAGGGACTACCGGTAAATATTGTTTGCGCTTCACAAAAATGCAATGCCTATACACTGAAATGCGAGGCACCGTTAGCCTCAGGTGAAAGCTGCAAAACTCACTCTGACTGTCCTGCAAATCAATTCTGCATTAGCAATGTAAAAGGTCAAAAAGGGAGCAGTTCTTGTGTCTCCACTTCGCAAGGGGGTACTAATGCTCTTTGTGAGGACTATGCTTCTCAAGGTTTGCCTGTAAATGTTGTTTGTGCTTCACAAAAATGCAATACTTCCTCCCTGAGGTGTGACGCTGCCGCTGGTGCCACACCTCCACCCGCAAGTACTCCCCCACCTTCTTCGGATCCTAACAGTTGCACCGCTGTTGGCAATATCAATGGCACGTTTGCATGCTTATCATCTTGTGGCGTGAACGGAGACAAACATACCGTTGATTACAAAGCATCAGGCCACGATAATTATGGCAATGACAAATGCAACGGGGGAATATGCTGCTATGACCCGGACAAATATGCTCAGTATTATGGCTCGAGCATTGGAGGTAGCTCCTCCACCCCGGCTCCAGGCGGAGGAACAACATCTCCTGGCGGAGGAACACCCGGCCCAGCATCGGGTCCATGCGCCGGAGTAAAAGGCGGAGTTTTGTCATATGTTAATGGCACATGTAACGAAAAGCTTTTTGACGCGACAAAGGCAGCAGCGCGCGAATTCTGCGGCGGTGTCTACAAAGACAAATACATCTGCCAAAATATCGACCCGTCAACAAGTCAACGATATGTCGATTATGTCCCAAGCGGAGGAAATACCTGCTCTTCTCCCCCTTGGTGTCCGGCAACAGGAGGCACTACTACTCCTTCGCCAACTGTAGGACCCGATGCAAATTGTACCGCCTATCAAGGGCAGACTTGTCATCCCAATGACTATTCTAATAAAATCTATTGTTGTGAACCGAATAAAAACCTTGAGTGCACAAATCCCAACCCCTTGTATCCCAACAGTTACACCTGCCAATATAAAGGAGGGGTGGCCTTCACTCCAACTCCGGGTGCCTCAAACAATTGTTCTGCGGCAAATTTCGGCAATTGGGGTGTAGGGTGTGCATGTCCTACAGGAGGCGGATGCGGTGGAACGCTTGGATGCTATAAAGAAGCTTCAGGTAAGGTATTTCCTCCCGATAATCCTAATGGACAATTTTGTGCAACGGGCCGCTGGTGCGCTCAGTCTCAAACTGATGTACAAAATACCGCAGCATGCATGAGTGCAACCCCATATGTCTCACCTTCGCCTACCGGCAGTAGCGGCGGAGGAAGCGGTTATCAAGCGGACTGTCCTTATTACAACGCTGCAGGTGGACTCACCAACAATGAGTGTCAGGATGGGACACAATGTCTTGCAGGTTACGACCATGCGCCAATAGGCCCCGGAGGAACAAATGGAGACAGAGTTTGCAGCGAGACAAACGGACGGCCGAATGTCTGCTGCACAAAGAGGCCGGGAGGTAGCACAACTACCACTACTCCTGCTCCCGGTGGCGGAACAACTGCTCCCGTACCATCTACTACGACGGCCCCGGCTCCAACATCATCGTATACTCCTCCTTCAAGCTGTGTAGGACATCCTGCAAACTCAATGTGCGGAAGCGCATCAGAGGCCAACATGCAATGCTTCTACCCAGGCGGAACAGGATATTGGGGATGGAAAGGCGAAGGAAATGGTTGTGACTTGGGCTCGGGCACACAAACAAATTGCTATGTCTGTACGCCATAAGGTACGATAAATGGATATGGAAAACGAAGTGCAAAATCAACCAGTTGAAACAAAAGAAACTCCATCGCGTGAGCCCTTGACTCTCAAATCATTAACCTCCACTATTCGCAAGAACAAGAAAGTTGCCATCGCACTTTTCGGGATGCTTTTTCTTGTTCTTGCAAGCATACTCTTTGGAGTTTTGTATTCTCAAAAACTGAAATTATCAAAAACAGCGAAAGACGAAGGGCCAAAACAAGAACTGTATGGAAGCTTACTCTTGACACCCGTTAACATCATTGGCACGCCTGGCAAGAAAACAACAATTGATGTCATCATAAACACCGACGCCCGGAAAATTTCCGGAGTCGTTATTTCTGTAAAATACAATCCGAATTTACTTGACAACGTAACCATTACGCCTTACCAGGACAATACTTCGGCGCTCGGTTATTCATTAAAACTCATAAATCCCGATATCAATGACCCAACCCCTGGAGAAAAAACAATAACCCTCAAGCTTCCTGACGGCATGCAGGAACTGGCAGGTTCGGGAAAAATTGCCGAAATCAACTTTACGGTAAAGCCCTTAAAAGTTGCCGTTCTCTCAACGACCCTTGAGCTAACTCAATTAACGGGCTTTCTTTACGCAAAACAAGGCGAACACACAAACCTTACCAAAAATCAGGTCGTTATCACTCTTCCTCCCGGACTCAAACACCTCTCCCCAACTTCTGCTATCCAAAAATAGTTCTTCTTTGACTGTTTTTGAAAAACACAATACAATAACAATATGAAGTTTTGCACCCTAAATTCCCAAAGAGGATTTTCCGCACTTGGAATTTTTATTGCCGGACTTGCGGTTATTGTGCTTATGGGCTCGACCGGTTTCTTCCAAGGCCCAAAGTCATCTACCGGTGAAGAAAATGTCAGCTATACCGTTGCCGACCAGCAGTCCTCAAATACCAAAGGGTTGCAAATGACAAAAGTAAATTTCTCAACCCCTACACCTGTACCTCCGACTCCGACTCCCGTTCCCTCAGCAGGGTGTTTTGCAGATAGCTGTCAGCCCGTTGGAGACGAATGTACGTGTCCTGACCTTCATTTGACTTGTGAAAACGGGAAATGCGTAAAGGTTGATCTGGACAAATCAGGTTCCGCTTTTAAAACGTACACCTGTGCACAAGTAGACCAAAACGGGTGGTGCTCTATATGCCCGGGTGGCATGAATGGAACTTTTTGTATCGGAAAACCTGTTATTTATCTCTATCCGGAACAACCGATACTTGTTGATGTAAAAGTCACACCCGAAGAAAATATTTTCGTAAGCGACCCGCACTATCCAACCGGCGGCTGGAAGAATGTATTGGCACATCCCAACGGCACACTCGTATATCAAAACAAGCAGTACAGAGAGTTATTTTACGAATCTAACACTCAAACGATAAATCGGCCGAAGACAGGAGTGATTATTGATAAACAAAACCTAAAAACAGAGCTTCTTGATTTTATCGAAAAACTCGGCTTAACGCGAAAGGACGAGCAACAGGAATTTTTGGATTGGTGGACACCAAAACTTCAAACATTAAAAACCGACAGAATATTTGTCTCAGTTCTTGAAAAAGATGAAAAAGCCCGGGTCGATAATGTTTCCATTTCTCCAAAACCGGATACATTTATTCAATTTATTGTGTACTTTGCTCCACTCTTGGACAATGAAACTGTCAAACCTCTTGTTTTACCTGAGGCGCCGAAACGAGTAGGTTTTACCGCTATTGAATGGGGAGGTGTCGTAGACACCGACCCAACAAATTAGAATGCGACGGTATGTGCCGCTATAAAATAGCTAATCCTCTCGGAGGGAAATACCTAGTCCTCTGGAGGAGGGAGGCGTCATTGGCAAATGAATCATAAATATAATTCAAAATTCATGAAGGGTAATGTTATCGTTCCAATTCTTTTTATCGTCGTTGCTTTTGGGGTGCTCCTCACAAGCGGAACCCTTTACAACAAAAGTGCAACAGACTCGAAAGAGGAATATGGACAAGCCCAAACCGAAGGAGGAGGCGGCAAACAAAATATTCAACTGAAGAATGTCTCATTCCAACCAAAACCCACCCCTGCAACCGACTCATGCAATCACGACATGTCAAAAAAAGCGGATCCTGACAAATGCCAGTGTGTGGCCTGGCTTATCAAATGCGAGGGCGGTTCTTGTAAAGATATTGACTATTCAAAATCCGGCATCCCGTCCGGCATGTCGTGCACGCAAGTTGATCAATCAAATTGGTGTCAAATTTTTGGGCAGGATGGAGATGGATGGTACTGCATTGGCAAGCCTGTTATCTATTTGTATCCCGAAAAACCAACAAGTGTTAACGTTTCGGTTGAAACCGCCGGCAATATTTTCATAAGCGACCCCCTCTACCCAACGGGCGGCTGGAAAAATGTTTTGGCAAATCCCGATGGCACTTTGGAATATCAAAACAAGCAATACCGTGAACTTTTTTACGAGACGCAGTCTCAAGCTTTGAATCGGCCGAAAGCAGGGATAGCAATGAATAAACAAAACCTAAAAACAGAACTTTTAGCATTTATCGCAAAACTTGGACTGACAAGAACTGACGAGCAACAAGAATTTTTGGATTGGTGGATACCACGCCTCCAAAGCATAAAAACCGATAGAATATTTGTTTCGGTATTGGACCGTGATGAAAAGGAGCGTGTTGATAAAGTTAGTATTTCGCCAAAGCCCGATACCATGATTGAATTTATCGCTTACTTTGCTCCTCTTGCGGATAATGAAACAGTGACTTCGCTTATCTTGCCGGAGGCTCCAAAAAGAACCGGTTTTACTGCTGTCGAATGGGGAGGAGTTATCGGAAGATAACGACGACCCTCATCTTTTTGGGCGCCACCATAATATGGCAAGTGCCCTTGGGGCGGAGGAGTCATCGGGAAATAAGAAGAGCTGGTTTTTTCAGGGGTCGTTTAATTCAAGCTGTTTACAATACTGTTAAATTCGTTTTCGAAATTCACGTCCTCTTTCCCCTGATACGTTGCCATTATCCGGATTGTCGTGCTGTTTTTGGGAACCAATACAACTACCTCACGAATTCCTGTTCCCGCAACACTCCCCTTGTACATTGTGCCGGTCAGTGCGTTGAGTCCTATAGAACTTTTTGCATATTTAAATACCTCAAATGGTTGTGAGAGCTTGGTAAAACTCATTGACGAATCAAAAACAACAATTTCGATTTTCTTTGTCGAATCGGGATTTTCTAATTTAAGATTTGCAAGGACCCCTTTTGACGCAGTATAGGGAACGCCATTATATTTTTCGGGATATGAAATCTGGAAATACGTGGTCGTGTATGTTTTTAGGTTCTGCGCAGGTGCCGTTCCCCCACTATTGGGCAGGTTATTGTTACTGCTCGTTGTTGAAGTACTAGATTCACCTTGCTGCTTTTGTCCTGCCTTAACCCCTACATCTTGAATTTGTTTTTCCGAATTTGAAAAGGAGAGGAGCGCAAAGAGAATTCCAAGAATTGATAATCCCACAAGAATTATCGCAGCTTTTTTCCATCCAAGCCTGTCAATAATCTCCTCCATGGCTCTATCGTTTCAAAAATTGCAAAATAAGTCAACCAATTTTGTATTTCAATTTTCGAAGTGCTTTAATAAATGTATGGCGAAGAAAAGAAGACGTTTTATCCGCTATTCTCATGGAGGCATTATTACTCCTCTCATGCTTCTTGCGCTACTTTTTCTTGCTATTTTTTTGGTCAGTAACACCCTGGTCAATAAATCCGCCCCTACGGGACCCAATGGTAACGGAGCGGTTCTTTCATGTTGCGATACTGGTAGCGGAAACGATTGCAAACCCCAAACTGGAGACGGACAAAAACTCACTTTCAATGGCGCTGAATACGGGCTCCTTCGTACAAATACAATTCTCATGGAAGGAAATGTGCACTTAAAAGATTCAGGGCAACAATACAACGGCCAGCCAATTGTACTCAATTCTTCAGATACCCATATCATTCCGGCCCAGTACGCAACCCCCTATTGCAGAACGGAGCCTAAAGACAAATATCTGAAAAGCGTTCCCCCTCCCCCTATCCAAATCGGAAGCCCCCAATCGGTTCCTTACTGCGTCTCAATTCCAAATGACGAAATCATTTATGTCTGCAAGAAAAATTGTCATCCGGCAACGTGCAGCGGTATGTGGGGGCCTGAGGTTACGTGCTACGGAGACCAAGACTCTCAGTATGATGCATACTTCAAACTTTCAGATGTTAACTCCCCCGGCGTTCCGGACTTTATAAAAAATTGCGACACCTCTGCACTACCGACCGGTAGCACGACCGGCGGACAGCAACATATCGTGACCCCCACTTTACAGGCAGGCGCCAAAGACAATCTGCAGCTCAAGACATTTCAAATCCAACAAGATAATCTCCTCGTCCCTTGGCTTTCACCATTTTGCAAACCCGCCATCTATTTGTATCCAACAACAACAACTCCGGTTAACGTAACAGTAAATCCCGTCGGCCCGGTAAAACTTACTATTCCTCCATATCCTAACGGGGGGTGGAATGTAATTGCCCATCCCGATGGAACAATACTTTCAGGGAGTACAAACTTTGATTATCTCTACTACGAGGCAGAAATTCCTGACGAAAAAATAGAAAAACCGACCAAAGGATTCGTGGTTAAAAAAGATGAAATTAAAACGTTGCTTTCCAAAATTCTTCCAAAACTGGGATTGAACAACAAAGAAGAGGGCCAATTTGCTGAATACTGGACGGGGGTTTTACCGGATGCACCGTATTATTTTGTGGGAGTTGTTCCTACTGCAAATCTTGATGCTATCTCGCCCCTAACAATTACACCAAAACCACAAACTTCAATCCGCGTTACCCTTTATTTCGAACCGCTTGATGCTCCCATAAGCGTTACGGCTCCCACAATCACAAATACGGCAAGACAAGGATTTACAATGGTTGAGTGGGGAGGAATTTTCAAAAAATCCACAAAGTACCCCTTTAGCTGTTTTCAATAAACATATTTTCGCCGGAACGAAAGTACAAACAAACAACTCATAACAATATTGTTGACAATTGACTCATTCTCATATATTCTTTTTCGTAATTACGATGTTGTCACAAAAAGATCCACATATCTACTCACTCCTTCAGAAAGAAGATAAGAGGCAACGTGACACGATAACACTTATCCCCTCGGAAAATTATGCATCCCTTGAAGTCCGCGCGACCCTCTCCTCCGTTTTCACTAATAAATATTCGGAAGGGTATTCAAAGAAACGATACTATCAGGGAAACGCAAATGTTGATGACGTGGAATTGACCGCAATAGAAAGGGCAAAAAAATTGTTTAAAGTTGCGCATGTCAACGTCCAACCATATTCCGGGAGTCCCGCAAATACCGCAGTGTATTTTGCACTCCTTGAGCCCCTCAAAGACAAAATAATGGGCCTTGCTCTTTCTTCCGGCGGTCATTTGACACATGGTTCACCCGTCAGTTTTTCGGGGAAATATTTTAAGACTGTCAGCTTTCCTGTCACAAAAGAGGGGTTGCTTGATTACGATGAAATTGAAAAGCTTGCCACAAAGGAAAAGCCAAAAATTATTGTGTGCGGTTTTACTGCATATCCGCGGATTATCGATTTTCAGCGTTTTGGGGAAATTGCGGATAAGGTAAACGCGTATCTTCTAGCCGATATATCACACATTTCAGGACTTGTCGTTGGAGGCTCCCATCCATCTCCCGCACCATACGCTCATATCATAATGACAACAACCCACAAATCGTTAAGAGGACCGAGGGGGGCAATGCTTATGGTGACCGAAAAAGGAATGCAAAAGGATCCCGAACTTCCCGACAAAATTGACAAAGCAGTTTTTCCGGGACTCCAAGGCGGACCGCACGACAACCAAACCGCTTCAATTGCCGTAGCCCTTCATGAAGCGGAAAGTCCGGAGTTTAAGACCTATGCAAAACAAATCGTAAAAAATGCCAAAGCACTATCAAAAGAGCTTCAAAATCTCGGTTTTTCGATAACCACGGGGGATACTGAAAACCATCTTCTTGTTGTCGACTTGAGAAGCAAAGGTGTCAACGGGGCACTTGCCGCGTATGCTCTAGAGCAGGCGGGAATTGTCACCAACAAAAACACAATTCCATACGATACGATGCCCCCATTTTACCCGTCCGGTATCCGCATCGGAACACCTGCCGCAACAACACGAGGAATGAAAGAAAAAGACATGGTACAGGTGGCAACGTGGATGCATGATGTTATCGAAGAGATTAAAGGAAATAGCCTTCCAACCGTTAAAGAACAACGCGGACCATTCTTCAAGGAATTCAAAAAAATGGCTTCAAATAACAAGAAAATCAAACAAATTTCAAACGAAGTCAAGAAATACATGCGGGAATTCCCTCTCCCCTAAAATACTTGTAAAAAAACTAGATTAAGAGTACACTAGCAAATAACTTTCATGGCAAAGCAAACAAATAGTTCGACTAACTACTCTGCTTTTATCGATTTGTTCCTCCGTGCCAACGAGTCAAAAAGAATTCCAAGAACCGGATGGGGAATGCATGGAATTCCTACTCCCGAAAGCGTTGCCGAGCACACCTATAGCCTCAGTTTTTTGACACTCCAGCTTGCTCCAATGCTGTCTGACCGTCACAATTATCCGCTCAACATCAACAAGTTGGTTAAAATGGCGATTCTTCATGATTTGGGGGAAATTGAAACCGGAGATATTGTGGTATCACGCGGGGCAATAATTGATCTTCAAAAAAGGCGAGATAAGGAAGAAAAGGAAAAAAAAGGCATCCAAAAGCTTTTCAAAGAAACCGATAAATCAAATTTGGCGGTAAATCTATTCTCCGAAATGATAGAACGAGAAACTTTGGAGGCAAACATATTCTGGCAATTGGACAAATTGGACATGGCAATTCAAGCCCTAGACTACGAACTGGAGCACAAAAAGGACCTTTCCGAATTCTTCGAGAATGCAAAAGCAAATATCACCGATGAATTCCTCAGCGATATGTTAGAGGAGGCTATAAAACGCCGTCCAAAACACTAACTTCTTACCTCTATTGACTTCTTTTCACAAGTTCACTACTATGAAAATACTGTTGTATTTTATATGGGAAAGATATTATTAAACTCACTACTATTCATCGTAATTGGATTTTCACTGTTTGCCCTTACGACCTCAACCAAGCATGGATTTTTTAATGCAAGTACCGCGGAGGCACAAGCATATCCAACCATCAACCCAAATTCGTACGACCAAAATGGAAATATTCCTCCAGCTATTTCTCCAGGATACAATGCAGTCTGGACACCAGGTGTTGGATGGCAATACATACCACCTGTCGGAGGCAGTACCGGAACGGGAGAAACTACAAATGTGGCTGGCTTTTCTCCTGGAACCGATCACCTACCTGATGGCTGGACTTGGACTCAAAACTCTACTCCGTGTGGGAGTGAGCAATATTGCTATATAGATGCGACCGGTCATTATCAACACGGAGTTCCTCCGACGAATGGGGGAACGGGAGGAACAGATGGAAGTGGCGGCGCTAATGACCCCTGCTCGACAACGACTAACAAACCCAATGGTTGCTCATGCACCACGGCACAAGCCGCATCATGTACAAGTGGATATTGTGGTATTACAAATGGCCAGTCGTCAGGAACCTGCCAGACAAACCCTAGTACAAATGGGGGCATTACCGGAGGAACTCTCACATGCGACCCGGTTGCGAATGGCCAGCTCGACCAGGACGATTTCAATGTTTGGAAACAAGAGTATCTTCACAATGTAAATACTACGAGAAGCGCTTGTCTTAGCCCCAATAATCAGGTCGACCTTCTAGGATTTCAGCACTGGAAGAACGTTGCTATATTAAATCTCAACCCAACCATAACACAGGCTCCAACCGTATCACCTGCGCAGGGCTGGAACTGGTGCACTTATTTTCCTAGTGCATGCGGACTCTAACTATGAGTAACTTAAAAGCGTTTTTTACAAAATATAAGTCAAAAATTGTACTTGGCATAGTTGCCATTGTCGCCCTCTCCCTCCCTTTTGTCATCAACCAGGTTTTAAAACAGCAAGACATCAGGCAAAGAGCAAATACTGCACCCTCAATAACCTTCTCTCTTGTTCCGGCAACCAAAACGATTGGCATTGGAGATTATCTTGATGTAGACCTTGTCATGAATGCAGGAACGAATGACATAGGAGGTCTTCAATTTAATGTTCAGTACAATTCTCCATCCAATCTCATCCAGTTTGTAAGCGTACTTTCTCAACCCACTGGGCTTCAGTCGATAACGCAACAAGATACTAACGGCACCATCTCTATAACAATGATAAATCCCAATATTACACCTGTTACCGGTAATGGGGTAAAAATAATTACATTTAGATTCAAAGCTCTTTCAGCCGGTAATCCAAAAATAACAATCGATTCTATCAAAGCAACAGCTACAGGATTTGACACATATGTCCCAATAGATAATGCGGCAAATATCATAGGGAGCTACACAATTGCCAACTCAACAGTTGATACTAATTGCAATGCTACAACAAATAAACCCGCGAGTTGTGAATGTGCAGTTGATGCAGACTGTGCAAGCGGTTCCTGCATCGTCAATACTACCGGGAGTAATCAAGATAGACCTGCAAAGATATGTGCTGCAAACCCAACGATTACCGTATCTCCATCAATTACGGGGTGTGCTACCCAAGTTCTTTGTACCCAATCAGAGCCTCCAACTGGATGTCATTTTGAAGGTCGTGACTCTTGCTCTTGCGGAACGATTGTTTGCACCTCCCCTACAGTCACAACAACTGCAACAACGAGCCCATCGGTTACCCCTACCCAAATCCCAACCGTTACCCTTGCTCCCGGCGAAACCGGACTCAAACTCTCACTTACGCTTCCCGGCATCAGCAAGAGGAATGGAGAAAATGATCATCCTCTGAGAACGCGCCGCATAGTAAAAGTGACTGTATATGACAGCACTTCTCAAGAATCAGTGGTTGTTGCGGAAAAAACAGGCACTGTTGACTTTAATCCCACAACTGCAAAATACGAAGGGTCTGTTGGTATCGGAACAACCATCGCAACAGGCAATTATATCGTGAAGGTAAGAATGGATAATACGCTTAAAAAGAGGCTGCCGGGAACCGTTCATGTCACACAGGGCACTGCCGACAACTCTACTCCCACAGTAGAACTTGTAACGGGAGACTTAGATCAAGATAATGCACTCGGTGTGCAAGACTATACAAACGTTATGGCTTGCTACAATCATCTGTCCGCCTGCACAGGAGACATTCTAGTACTTGGAGACTTAGATGATGACGGAGTCACCAATGGTGACAACGATGACATCAATATCATGCAATTCAATACCATCAATAGACAAGGAGATTGATGAATTGAAAATCTGAAAGTTAGTGACTACAATTATTTAACTGCCATATGCCCAAAAAAACCACAATTCTTATAATCATCCTCGCGATAATTACCGGAATTCTAATTTTTGTTGCGGTAAGAAGCGACCAATCGCAGGAGCTTGGGAAAAAGATGATAAATACGGCAACTGCCACGCCGGTTGTGATAAAACCGTACGCCTCTCTTTATTTTTCCACACCCCTTATCGATGTGACCAGAGGAACAGCGGCTCAAAAAGTTGATATCATACTGGATACAAATGGAAAATCCGTTGCAGGAGCTCAGGTTGAACTGACATATGACCCCAACACCATTTCGAATGTTACTCTTACCCCCCTTGTTGCAAATCAACTTTTTGGAACAAATCCTACCATACTTATAAACTCCGTTGATAAAACACAGGGAAGAATTTCGTATGCAATCTCAATATCGTTGAACGACTCTGAGAAGATAGGGAAAGGAAGCATCGGACAACTTTCGTTCACGGTCAACAAATTCTCCGGTGTTCCGGCAACAAAAATCACATTCTTACCAAAATCCGCAGTAACAACCCAACAAACAAAATTCTCAGTCTTGGATAGCACAACTCCGTTGCAAATCATATTGGCACCATCGGCAACAACGAGCCCGCGCTAATTCGTGTTACTATTTATCTAACGATGGCAGAAATACCACAAAATTCTTT
>CAZMSF010000001.1:0-69262 GCA_964568885.1 uncultured Gammaproteobacteria bacterium | reverse complement strand
TCTGAGAATTGTTTTTAACCCTCCAAATATAGTAAAATATAGGCTGAAACTGATGGGACGAGTATGCCCTCGTAAGCAAAAGCTTGCAAGGGCATTCAAAAGAGTTGCCCTCGTAGCTCAATGGATAGAGCACATCGGTTCTAACGATTAGGTTGGGGGTTCGAGTCCCTTCGAGGGCGCAAGAAATTGATTAGGTGGATGTAAGCCAAATTAAAATTTGTCTTGCATGCCACCAAAAAATTTCATTTTTCGGTGGATGTAGCTCAACAGTAGAGCGCAGGTTTGTGGAACCTGAGGTCGCGGGGGCGGCACCCGTCTTCCACCCATAAAATTTGTCATTATTAAACTATGGTTACAATAAATCCTTGGATTAACTTTAACGGGAATGCAGAAGAAGCATTTGATTTTTATCAATCGGTTTTCGGTGGAGATATCAGAAAAGTACTAAATGATAACGGCGAGATGATGTTCATTAAGTTACCTATTGGCAAGGAGAATATGCTGATCGCAAATAATGTTCCGGAAGGAATGGGACAAGTAAATGAGAATGAGAACAGAAGTAAAATTGCAGTTAGTACGGAGAGTAAAGAAGAAGCAGAAAAAATATTTAACGGCCTATCGTCCGGAGGCAGCGTAGAAGTGCCTATGAACGATGGCATGGGGTCATATATGGGTATGTTTAGAGATAAATACGGCATAGAATGGATAATTGAATTTTCTTCTAATAAATAGTTTTTCAAAGTGGAAGATGGCGCACTATCTTTTCGGGGTAAATTGCTATAATAGGTCCGTACGACACACATGATACATTTCAAAACAAAATTATTTGAAATTAATGATTGGACAATTCTCCATCTTCCTCCCGGTGAAAGTGCAAAGCTTCCCACTCGCAGCATGTTGATGGTCGCAGGAACGATTAATAATATCCCATTCAAAGCTCTCCTTGAGCCGGACGGGGTATATGGAAGCGGAAAAAAACCGAGCCACTGGTTCAGACCCTCGGATAAATTACTGGAACAAGCGAATATTAAAGTGGGAGACATTGTAAATATAGAGCTCGAACCGACCAAAGAATGGGTAGAGCCGGACGTTCCCGGGGATGTTGAAAAAGCTTTAAAGTCATCTTCAAAGGCGAAAGAAATTTGGGATGATATAACGCCTAGTGCACGATGGGACTGGATACGGTGGGTGAGAGCAGTAAAGAGCGAAGAAACCCGCAAAAAACATTTGGACGTTATGCTTGATAAGCTTAACCGCGGAATGAGAAGACCGTGTTGTTTTAACCGCAATATGTGCAGTGTGCCCGAAGTTTCACATAATTGGGCACTGCTTTCGCCAACTCAGTAAAGAATTCTCTATAGAAAATTCAAAAAGCTCAGCGTAATTTCATTAAATGAATCCACAACCTTGTTAGCACTCTTTAACTCTTCTTTGGAGTGAGTAGTGGCTATGCCGATGACCTTCATCTCTGCAGCTTTTGCCGAGGTAATTCCCGACAAAGTATCTTCGATAACAACACATTCATGAGGAGAAACTCCCAACTTTTCCGCCGACTTTTGATATATTTCGGGGTCAGGCTTTCCTTTAACTATATCCTCGGCTGTTAAAATTACCTTGAAAAAAGGGCGTATATTAAAAGATTCCATAATAAAATGGACATACCGTGGCCGTGAGCTAGTAGCAACAGCCATAGGAATATTGTTGTCCGAAAGCAGTTTGAGTAGCTTTTTTAAACCCGGAGTCATCTTCATTACAGGTTTAAATATTTCAATAGCAGTATCAACCCGCTCATTTGAAAATTCTTCCAGCTCTTTTTTTGAAATCTTTCGATTGTAGAGATATTCAAAGGTATCCTTCTCTGTTCTTCCGAACACTTTCTTCTTGAATTCTTCTTCTGTTATATGGAAACCGTGATTCTTGCAGTAAACTTTCCAGGATTGTTGATGGATGCGCTCGTCGTCTATTATGACGCCGTTCATGTCAAAAATTACAGCGGTCATGTGATGCAATCGTTCTAAGTCATTTTACCCTTTTCGATAGAGTGGTGACCGAACATATTTCTCATACCTGTCAAAAGTCTGCCCGTATAGCTTGGTTTTTTTTGTGATTTAACCCTGAATTCAAAGCTTTTTTCTATGATTTCGGCAGGAACTTTGAATTCATGTGCAGTCTTTGCCGTCCATTCTCCCTCACCGGTGTACCCCACAGAGCCTGAAACCTCTTCCAAATCCTGCCCGTAGGCCTTTAACGCATCTTGGAGCCATCCCACAAGACGTGACGTCACAACACTTCCATGCTGGTAAATTTCAGCAACATCAATAAGATTTAGGTTGAACGGGGATTTTTTCATAATTTCAAATCCTTCTGCAATTGACTGCATCATGCCGTATTCGATGCCATTATGTACCATTTTGACGAAGTGCCCGGCCCCAATACCCTCAAAATGCATATACCCGTCAGGAATAGAAACATCTTTAAATAAATTCTCAATATACCCAAAAGTTTCAGAATCGCCACCGACCATGCAGCATGCCCCATTGCGGGCTCCACCCGGTCCACCCGAAATTCCTGCGTCAACGAATTTGATGCCCTTTTTGGCTAGTTTCTTACCCCGTTCAACCGCGAGTTTGTAGTATGAATTGCCTCCATCTATTACGATGTCTCCCTTTTCAAGAAGGTCAGAAAGACCATTTCTTCCGAAAAGGACCTCGTCATTGGCACCGTCTGCCGTCAGCATAAGAACAACAACGCGGGGTTGTGGGAGGAGTGCAACGAGGTCATTATAGGAATATGTTCCGATAAGCCCTACCTTTTCAAGTTCGCGGGTTACCGCTTCTGTGCGGTTGTAGCCTACGACTTTCCATTTGCTGTCCAAAAGATTTTGTGCGAGCCCGCCGCCCATGCGGCCAAGACCTATAATTCCTACGACTTTTTTCATACTCATAAAGATTTTTCTACAACCATCGACTCCTGTAATATTTTAGCGTTTCTCTTGGGATATTCAATAAGAGGAACGCGGTTATGCTCCCACGAGCTTACGATAGGGTCTATGAAATTCCACATCGCCTGTACCTCTTCCGTTGAGACAAAAAGAAGCTGGTTTCCCGAGATACAATCAAGCAACAGCTTTTCGTACTCTTCAACGTACTGAACCCGTTTTCTCTGGTCCCGGAAAAGAAATGCAAGTTTTTGCCGTTCCATTGAGAACTCTAGACCGGGTTTTTTGGACCAGAATTCTATTGTTATACCTTCTTTGGGTTCTAAGGTAAAAAGAATTCTATTTTTGTAGTGAGTGCCTGGAGGACATAAACATGGCTCTTTGTGTTTGAAAGTGACGATTATTTCCTTTTTTTGAGAGACGGCCTTTCCTGCCTCAAGAACAATAGGTACCCCTTCCCATCGTTCACCATTAAGATATGCAACGACTTTGAAGTAGGTTTCGGTAGTAGATATATTATCGACACCCTCGGTCTTTTTATATCCGGCGTATTGACCTCTAAAGGTCATTTTTTCTATTTGCTCTTCGGATAAAGGTTTTAATTTCTGTAATATTTCAACTCTTTGGTTTCTTACATCCTCCGCCGTATAGCTCCAGGGTTTTTCCATGGTCACAAATGCCAGCATCTGAAGCATATGATTTTGACCTACGTCTCTTAAAGCCCCGACGCCGTCGTAAAAAGTTGACCTCCCCTCAATTCCTTCGCTTTCCAAGAACTTAATATCTATCCTCTCTATTTGGTCACGGTTCCAGGAGTCCTCAAACAGGTCGTTATTGAATCTGAAAGAAAGAATGTTTTGCAGTATGTCCTTTCCAAGGTAGTGGTCAATCCGGAATATCTGTTCTTCACGGAACAAATTTCCAAGAGTAATATCCAAATCTTGTGCGCTTTGTGCGTTCTTGCCGAAAGGCTTTTCAACAATAACCCGAGTCCAGCCTTCGTCCGGACCGCAAGGAATAGTAAGACCGGAAGTTTTGAGATGTTCAAAAATTGAGCGGTAATTTTTCGGTGGTACTGCCAGGTAAAAGAGTTTATTCGAGCACGCTTTCCATTCTCCATCGATGCGTCCCAAGTCGGAAGCGAGCGTATTGTATAAATCAACTTGCTCAAAGTCGCCCTGTTGGTACATAAAAAAATTAAGGAACGATTCAATGTCTTCACTTTTAGCTTTTTTGGAAAGGGAATTGGAAAGAATGTTTTTTACATGTTCTTGAAACGCCCTCGCATCGATTTGGCGTCTGGAGACTCCGATTATTTTAAAAAGTTTCGGAAATTTGCCGCCAAGATAAAGGCTGAAGAGGGCAGGGGCGATTTTCTTTGCCATCAAGTCTCCCGTTGCTCCGAAAACGATGAATACTGTCGGGATATTGCGTGTTTGGGAAGACCCTTCCATGTGTCCTATTGTATGCAAACTAAAATGGCATTACAAGAGACTTCGTTAGTACCTTTTGCTTGTAATTTTTTTCGTTTGGGCACGGTTTACCCACCAGTCATTGTCTTTGTCGGAAAACCACCATTCGTCAGATTTCGTGCTCAGTATTTGCGTAGCCAATTCTTTCGCGGCGTCAGTTTTCAGCCTTTTTACTGCCGAGGGTATCCATGAGGCAGCCCGTGAATTTCCGGTATCTTCCTCTTCCCGAAGTGAAAGTATCCACTCGATGTTGTCCGAATCTTTCGCAAGAATAGCCTCCGCACTTTCCCTTTTTTGAAATTCTTCAAGTGTTTCTAACATGTCGTCTCCGAAGGGAAGGGTTGAAGTAAGATCGTGAATTGCGCTTTCCTCATCTGAAGCTGCATATTTCTGGTGAACGTAATTAAGGTCACTTGTCCGTGCTTCAGCCAAGTCGTGAAAAAGACACATTTTAAGAACCTTCAGTACGTCAACACCCTTTGACATCGAGGCCAAGACAAATCCTATATAGACTGTCCTGTGAATATGTTCTGCTACGCTCTGTTCGCCGCTTCCAAGAAAATAAAATCCACTTCTCGGGGTTTTTGATAATATTCCGACCTCAAAAAGAAAATTGGCAATTTCTTTGGAGGACTGAGGAGCTTTAGCTTTGCTCATTATGAGCGGGATACGAGAATCGAACTCGTTACCTCAGATTGGAAATCTGATGTTTTACCGGTAAACTAATCCCGCGAATAGAGGTATTATATCAAAGCAAAAAACCCTAAACAACCTGTTCAGGCGAATAATACCTCTATATTTATTGCTTGCCTTATCCTCCAAAAGAAACAAATGAAATAATGAACTTTAGGCCTAGGATAGGGCGTCAATAATATCTGCGGGCAGTAGTTATTTCTTTTTTGAGCCCATAAGCTCATTCCAAAGTAGCCAAAGACCTGAAAGTCCGACGAGAATATATACTAAATTCTCAAGTCCGGGCCAACTACCAAGGATAAGTTTTACTACGTTCCAATTCGTATTGCCCATAGCTGAACCAAGTCCAACTAAAAGCCAGTTCAGGGCGCCGATTATGGCGAGCCACCATGCAATCATAGGAAGTTTCTTCATATCTATCACCTCCTTTCGTTGCTATCAACTATCAGTTTAGTCACTTTTTTTAAACTGTGTCAAGTAGTAGCAAAATTGCTCTGAATTGACATTAATTTTTTTCTTTATATAATGCATACTATGAGACATGACTCTGAAGGGCATATTCAAGCTGCAGAACAATATGTTAAAAGAGTAAATATTGTTTTTAGTCCTCAAATGTTGGATGCCTTGAATGGAAAAGCGCAGCAAAATTCTTCAACTACAATTTCACTTTTACGTTCATATTTAAAAATGAAAGAAATGGTTGATAAACAGACGGCAGAGGAGGCCAGAGACGGTAAGGACACCACTTTAAGAGCCGGCGATGTAGTTATAGATACCACCGGTCTATTAGGAAAATTCGGAAAACCTGAGCCTAGATCTCGCTTCAATTTACTATTGCCTTTCGTAGAATATAATGCTGTTGAAGCTGCTTCTAATAGCCTCGGTTTGAGCGTAAGTTCGTATGTGCGTTCGGCAGCTGCATTAGGTCTTGAAGTTCAGGGGGTTGTTGATGGATCAGACTACCCTAAATTTGAGGGGTACCCCCTATCTGTTGGAGAGAAAAAGTTTTTATTAATATTCTAGTAGGTTAGTTTTGAAAGGCAAAATTCTCGGTAGAAAAATTTTGTCGGGGTGAGAGGACTTGGCAGTGAAACTGTGCTTGCACAATCCGACCTGTCGGAGATTCTGAATTTTGTCGGGGTGAGAGGACTTGAACCTCCGACCTCACGCTCCCAAAGCGCGCGCTCTAATCCAACTGAGCTACACCCCGAAAAATGTACTACATTTTTCGGGGAGCCAAGCCGAGCTTTATTTATATTATTATTAAAGCGAGGCTTACACCCCGAAGAGAGAACGCAGTTCACTTTCGTCCATCTATTTTACCTTCCGCCAAACTCAAACACAAGCACAACCGGCAGTATCTCAGAATAGTACACAATATATCAATATTCCAAATTAGGTTCAAATAGTACTTGACAAACGGACTTTGAACGTGCATATTAGTAAGGTACGCTCAAGAGCATTAAATTTGAACCTAATTAAGTTCAAATTTTTGCTATTTGAACGTATTTCAGTTTAAAATTCTTAAATTGAACTATCTTACTCGTAAAGGAGGTGACTTAAAATATGAAGATGCAATTCTACGATGTAAAAACAAGAAGCAAAATCGAGGCAGAAGTTACCGAAAAAACCACATACCAAGTTAAAGGACAGACAAAATACGCTGTAAAGGGAAAAACCTCTGACGGAAGAAATCTGACCCGATTTGTTTCTAAAGACGCATACGATTCAGTCTCTGCATAGGCAGAGCCTGAACTACGCTAATAGCGTTTTTAAACAACCAGCGTATATGAATATATACGCTACAAATATCATTAACAGACCAGAAATGGTCTGTTAATGTGTGAAAACCCTCACATTTGACAAATGCGAACTATTTGCATATACTTGTTGCATGAGTATTCAGAAAGATTTAATAAGAAATAAAGGGCTTCGGGTCACCCCGGCCAGGTTAGCGGTTTTAAATGTTCTTACTGAAGCACAAAAACCCTTAGATATCGCTTCCATTTGGGACCTTATCTCAAAAAGAAGAGTCGATGCGGATCAGGCAACAATTTACCGCATAATTGAGAACTTTATTCAAAAGGATTTGATTTCACGGTTACAATTCCAGGAAAAGAAATTCTTTTATGAAGCAAAGCGGGAGGAACATCATCACGCAATTTGTAAAAACTGCGGGAGGATTGAAGACGTTTCAAGGTGCAATATAAAAAGGCTTGAAAAAGAAATTAATGAAAGTACAGGTTTTCGGGTAGAAAACCATTCTCTTGAATTTTACGGGATGTGCCGTGATTGTCAATGAATACATTTTTTTTAATTCTACTATTCAATTTTTTGGGAAGCGTCATTTCATTGATGGGTGGGGTGTTTTTACTTTTTAAACAGGACTATGCTTATAGAATATCCCACATACTTTCTTCGTTTGCAGCAGGGACACTTCTTGGGACAGTATTCTTTGATTTGCTTCCCGAATCTTTGGATTTAGCAAGACAACTTCATATTGATAACTCTTTTGTGTTTTCTTGGACTTTATCCGGAGCTTTGTTTTTTTTCATTTTAGAGAGATTTCTTCATTGGTTTCATCATCATAGTTTTGAGGAGCACGAGATTAAGGGAAAACCAATTGTTCCTCTTATGATTATTGGAGACACCATACACAATTTTATTGACGGAGTCGCCATAGCCGCAACTTTTATCGCAAATGTTCCTCTTGGAATTATTACGACATTTGCAGTTGGAGCCCACGAAATACCACAAGAAATTGGTGATTTTGGGGTAATGTTGAAAAATAAAATGAGTAGAAAAAAGGTGTTGACGGTCAATATCGTCAGCGCATTGGCTTCTTTTTTGGGCGCAGTACTTGCCTACTATTATGGAAGCAGGATTGAAAGCCTTTCTGTGATTTTTCTTTCTCTGACATCGGGTTTCTTTTTATACATATCCCTTTCAGATCTTATCCCCGAAATTCACCACGAGAACAAAAAAGGATTGGCAATAAGAGAAACTCTCTCTTTGCTTATGGGCGTCTTAACAATTTTTATTGCGCTTTTTGTTATCGAAAAGATATTCAATATTCATCCTTAAATTTGAAACCACGTCTAGACTCTACTACAATTCTATTATGAAGCGAATTTGGATAATTGCCGCTTTAGTGTTTTTGATTGCTTTTTTTGTAGTGTTTACCCCACAGGGGAAAGCCCTTATGGAAAAAGTTGTCTATTATTCTCCGTGCGATACATCAATAGCCTATTCTATCGGTTCAATTGACTCACGGTTCAATGTTACCTCGGATGAGCTTTTGACGGATGCAAAAGCTGCGGCCAATATTTGGAATACGACCCAAAACAAACAACTGTTCGTTTATGACTCGAATTCCACCTTTACTATCAATATGGTGTATGACTCAAGGCAAGCTCTCACAAGCGAAATTACTCAACTCAATAGCGATTTGAAGCAAAAACAAGGGGATATCGATCCGAAGATTGCCGCTTTCAAGAAAAAGCAAGAAGATTTTGAAGTAAAAGTAAATCAGTTAAATCAGCAGATTCAGTATTGGAATAGCCGCGGAGGGGCTCCAAAAGAGGAATATGACAAGCTGGTCTCCTCTCAAAGAGAGCTGCAGGTCGAGGCCAAAAGCCTCAACGAGGAGGCACAAAGTTTGGGGCAATCTACTCAAGAATACAACCTAAACGCTCAGAAACTGAATCAAACAATAGACAATTACAAGCAGGTTCTGCAATTCCGGCCTGAGGAGGGACTTTATGAACAGGAAGGAGCAAAGCGAAAAATCAGTATTTATATAGACATTTCGAAGGATGAATTTTTGCATACTTTGACCCACGAATTCGGCCATGCTCTGGGTCTTGATCACATTGATAATGAAAATTCGATAATGTACCCTCAAACAACGACAGTTTTACAACCAAGCAGCGAAGATACGGCTGCTCTTAACGAAATTTGTAAGAAACGGACAGTTTTTGAAGTGGTTTACAACAAAGTGCAAATGTTAACTCAAGTAGTCAGCGAAAGAATGAAAACAAAATAGAAGGTTAGTTAACGGTGAGCAAAGCTTGCCACATGGTCAACTAGCGGTAAGCAAAGCTTGCCGTCATCATTAGTTAACGGTGAGTGTCCCGGTCATCCCCATGGCTCTGTGATTACCAACAGAGCAATAGAATTCAAAGGATCCCTTTTTGCTTGCAACAAATTGTATTTCCTCGGTCTGACCGGCAGAAATAGTCTTTGATTTGACGTTGAATTCATCGAGAGCAAAGTCATGAAACCCTTGGGTGTTTTTGAAAGTAATTTTTACCATATCTCCCTCATTAACTGTCATTGTATTTGGTGAGAATTTAAAGCTAGATGCCTCAATGGTGAAAGTTTTTACGGCTCCTTCTTTCTTTTCTTCCATTGCGCTTCCCTCGGCAGGTGCCTGTTGAGTCGCTTGCGTCGGTGCAGAACTGGGGGTATTGGTCGTTTCAGAGGTCGATTTAGAGCCTCCCTTTGTCATAAAGACAATTGCACCGATAACAACAATAATAAGAATAACGATTCCGCCAATCATCATGGGAGACATGCCTTTCTTTGAGGGAGTTGTTTCGTTGTTTTCCATTTTCCTTACTATGCCACCGGAAGGCCGCGTTGTCAATACGTATCAAAAAGGGTACTGTGGACCCGAGGAGAATCGTTCTGACGCAGTCAGTTGCTGCAAACAACAGCCTTTCCTGGTGTGGACCTTAGGGGATTCGTTCCGGCGCAGCCGGTTGCTCGCAACAAGCTCACCTTTTCACTTTGTTGTGGACCCGAGGAGAATCGAACTCCTTTCTCATCCATGCCATGGATGCATTCTACCGGTGAACTACGGGCCCTAACTTCTGACCCGAGTGCAGCGGCAAGCTTTGCTTACCGGTGAACTACGGGCCCTAACTTCTTTATGTTTGTCTATTTTACAAAACAAATGGGTTGTTTTGAAGTGTTAGAATAGACTCATGCAAATACCTCTGGCAGAGAGAATGCGCCCCAAAACGTTGGATGAGTTCATAGGACAAGAGCATTTGGTAGGAAAAGGAAAACCAATCCGCACGATGATAGAGCGTGGGCAAGTTTTTTCCATGATATTTTGGGGACCACCGGGATGCGGAAAGACAACTCTGGCAACCGTCATTGCAAATTCAATTGATGCAGAGTTCATTTTTTTCTCTGCCGTAACATCGGGCGTTGCCGACGTTCGAAACGTCATAAAACATGCTCAAGCCATAAAGGAAGAAAAAGGGAAAATGACTGTTCTTTTTGTGGACGAAATTCACCGTTTCAATAAGGCTCAACAGGATGCATTCTTGCCTCACGTTGAAAACGGAACGATACTTCTTATTGGGGCGACGACGGAAAATCCGGGTTTTCGGGTAAATGCGCCGCTCTTATCCCGTTCGCAGCTTTTTGTCTTAAAGCCGCTTGAAGATATTGACATTGAAAAGGTAGTAAGGCGGGCACTGTCTCTTTTTCCAAAGGCAAGAGCAACGGACGAGGCAATTTCTCACATAGTTAAATATTCAAATGGGGATGCCAGATTTGCGATAAATGCAATTGAAGTTGCGGTTTCCTTATCTAAAAAGCTAGATCTAAAAACAGCCGAGGATGCAATGCAACGAAGAGCAGTTTATTATGACAAAAAAGGAGATTACCATTACGATACAATTTCTGCCTTTATCAAAAGCATGCGTGGGAATGACCCGGATGCGACGCTTCATTATTTGGCACGGATGTTAAAAGCGGGGGAAGACCCGATGTTTATAGCCCGGCGCATGGTGGTATTTGCCTCGGAGGATATCGGGAACGCCCAGCCGACGGCGCTGGTGGTTGCCACAAGCGCGATGCAAGCGGTTCATATGATAGGACTTCCCGAGGCTCAGCTCATTTTGGCCCAGACAGCGACCTTACTTGCGACCGCAAAAAAGAGCATAGCTTCAACAACAGGAATTTTCCAGGCTCTGGCTGACGTTGAAATGGAGAATTTGCCTACGATTCCCATGCACTTGAGAAATGCTTCAAACAAAGTAATGAAAAATTTAGGGTACGGTGAAGGACATGTGCGGTACGCATGGAAAGAAGAAAAGGAAGGGAAAAAAGTAGACCAGGAATACCTTCCCAAAGAACTTCAAGGAAAAAAGTACTACAAAAAAGACTGGTAAGGGTTTTTTGCAAGCTTTGCTTACAAAAATGATTGGTAGCAATCGAGCCTGCAAGCTCTGCTTCTCGCAAGGACTGGTAATAGTTTTCAGTTTTCTGCTACACTTAAAAAATGTTTGGCATCCGGCTATTTCAAATTATTGCAGGACTTATACTTCTTGCAGTTATTGCATACATTGGTGTAAGTATCTATATAGCCTCTGTTTTGACCGTCCCCGGCAAAAGTCCCGTCACCTATGACAAGGCAAATATCGGACGGGGAGCCGATGTAGTTTTCCGCTCAAAAGACAACCTGCAGCTTGCAGGCTGGTTCTTCCCGGGGACCAATGGCAAGGCTATCATGTTTGTACACGGTGCGGGGAACATGAATCGTGCAAATGAAGTATATGGAACACCTGAGATAGCGAAATATTTTCTTGATTTGGGATATACAATTTTACTTTTTGACCTTCGAGGGACAGGGGAGTCCCAATATTCGCGGATAAGTTTTGGACAATATGAAAGAAATGACGTTGCGGGAGCTTTTGAATATCTTGTAGGACAAGAATATAAGCCGCAAAGCATCGGAATTATCAGTGATTCATTAGGTGCAATCGCAACAATAATGGCCTCAAACGACGTGAAGGCAGCAGGTGGGATTGTGCTTGATAGTCCTGCTACCGTTGTCCGGCCGATTGTGTCGGATATTATGTTAAAAGAGCATAATGTACCTCTTTTTCTTCACCCGGGTATTTATTTTGCAGCAAAAACGTTATACAGAATCGATGTAGATGTTGTGCGGCCGGTGGATTACATATCCCCATTGAAAGAGACGCCGTTGCTTTTTTTGCACGGAGAGAATGACACACTTATTCCTCCCCAAAACAGTGCCGATTTGCTTACCCTTGTTGATAAAGGACAGAGAGTTCTTTTTCCCGGCGCAAAACATGTGGAAACATTCAAGACGAATCCCGAGTTATACAAGCAAACGGTAGGTGATTTTTTCAGTAAAAACCTCAAATGACAGGAAGAACACATGATTTAGCCGCATTCACCGCCGTGTCATTTATAGTTGCAACCCAGCCTATCTCTCATATGTCTTTGGCAACGGCTTTTGTTGCATTTTCTGCGAATATGATAGGCGGTCTTACCCCCGATATCGATCAGCCAACCGGCGCGTTGTGGCATAGAATGACGCTCGGGACTCTATTTGGTAAATTTATTTCACCGCTTTTTGGAGGACACAGATTCATTTCCCACTCAATATTGGGCATAATTCTTTTTGGGGTTTTATCAAAGCTGTTTTTGATGCTTATCTCAGGTGTTCTTATAGTTGATATGAATATCGTCTGGTGGGCCTTTATGATAGGGGTTGTTTCTCATTTGGTGACGGACACCTTCACCCACGACGGGGTTCCCTGGCTATTTCCGATACCACTTCACATCGGAATTCCACCTCTCAAGGTATTGCGGTTTCATACCGGGGGAATAATTGAGAAAGGTATTGTCTTTCCGGGACTGGTTCTTCTTAATATGTGGATTTTCTATTCTCACCATGCACAAATAATCGACTTTTTGAAGCACAATATCCGCTGAGTCACCTTGTGTTTGAACTTGAGGTGCATTAAAATAAAAAAACGCCTGAGTGGTGGAATGGTATACACGCACGCCTTAAGAGCGTGTGGCGCAAGTCATGCGGGTTCGAGTCCCGCCTCAGGCACAAACAAGCGGTCCTCGCTGCCAGTTTCACGGCAGACCGCTCGATTTTGAAGCGAAGCGAAAAAATGGTGCGAAGCAAACACGCCTCAAACACAAACTATCCGTGGGAAGGCGGGTTCACACCGAGACTTTTGAGGCTATAGTCTAACAGTTCCATCATCTCCTGCCGTCTGTTGCCGCTATTTAACAACACCGCAATTATTTTGTGCCCTTGATAGTCAAGGTATGTCACGAGACACATTCCGGCCTCATCCGTAAAGCCCGTCTTTACCCCTTTGACTCCGGGATAGGTTGTCAGAAGATTTGTTTCATTGTAAAGAGTAAATGCTTTGTGCTCGGGAGTTTGGGGAATATCGTATTCATAGGTTGCCGCAATTTTTCTAAATTCTTCTTTTTGGAGAGCATACCGGGTCAAAACAAGAAGTTCTTTTACGGTACTGTACTGCACCCCGTCCCCCTGAAGGCCTGATGGATTGGAGAAGCGGGTGTTTGTTAGTCCCAGGTCTTCGGCTTTTTTATTCATAAGATGCAAAAAATCATCCCGCTTGAATTTGCTTCCTTGAGCTATACTTTCTGCTGCATCATTTCCCGAATTAAGGATGAGGCCGTGCAGCAAGTCCTCAAGCGTGAGCGTTTCGCCTTCCGAGAGCCCCATAGAATCCTCTCCTACTGTCGCGGCCGATTTTGAAACCGTTATTTTATCCGTGAGACTCATATTTTCAAGAGCTATCACTGCAGTCATGATTTTAGTGAGAGACGCAATAGGTAGTTTTTCGTCAATATTCTTCGAATAGAGGAGTGTGTCTGTCGAAGTATCGTAAGAAATGGCTGCTCGTGAAGTCAATTCCGGCTTTTTTTGGCTCGTTTGAAAAGCGTGCAAACTGGGTTGCCAAAAATCGCTCGCATTGGCTTTGTGGGCAAAAGCGTTTGTCAAAATTTGGGGGAGTGGAGAGATTATTGAACTCAAGGAGGAGAAGTGCGCGTTATGGCTATAAGTAATTGCGGCCAGTACAAAATTGCTTCCAACAAGTAATATTACAAACCACAGGACGAATTTACCGACGATTTTCATGCATTTTTCAGTATACACAATATTGGTCTTGAAAAGGAATGAGCCGTCTACGATAATAGAGACCTGTGGCAACTACTACCAATTATAAAAAACACGCGAATACCAATCCTATTCAAAAAGCGTTAATCGGGAATTTTTATAAGGAATTTTTCAAAATAGTGAAGCCATTACGGGCGGTATCTATATTGGACGTAGGATGCGGAGAAGGATTTACTCTTAAAAAGCTGGAGGAGAAAAAAATCGGAAAGAAAAACGAAGGAATAGACTACTCTTCGGATGCGATAAAAATAGGAAGAAAAATTTATCCCGAATTGAATCTTTCAAAAGGTGACGTGTACGATCTTAAGTATCCCGATAATTCTTTTGACCTGGTAATTTGTACCGAGGTTTTGGAACACTTGGAAAATCCGGCAAAGGCGGTTGCGGAAATGAGGCGAGTAACTTCAAAATATATCATTTTTTCAGTCCCGAATGAACCCTTTTTTATCATGGCCAATTTTTTGAGAGGAAAATATCTGAAAAGTTTTGGTAATCACCCGGAACACATCAATCACTGGACCTTTTGGGGATTTGAAGCGTTTCTTAAGAAAAATGGACTAACTGTCGTAAAAAGCAAACATCCATTTGCCTGGTCATTGGTGTTGTCAAAAAAACAACCCCGATAAACGGGGTTGTTTAGTAAGGCAGCCCAAAACTAATCCCATCATAATGTCCCCCCTTCTTACTGTCAACTATATAAAAACTATATACACTATGTCTTTCTACATCATGAAAACTTTGACGCTTCACGTACTTTTTTGAGGTAAAAAATTGAGTACAAAATGTACAGGCAAAATCCTACAAGACTTTTTCTGTTGCAAAACCGATTTTATGCTATAATACAAATAGCTAAGAGGAAGAAAGCCGCATTTAGCCCCAGATAACTATTGATACAAATCTACATTTAATCCCAAATAGAAAGGTGGTGAAATATTAATGACAAAACTTTATATTGGAAATTTACCTTATCAAACAACAGAAGACGAACTTAAAACATTATTTGCAGATTACGGAGCTGTTCTTTCAGCTACCCTTATCACTGACCGGGATACCGGCAGAAGCAAAGGATTTGGGTTCGTAGAACTTGAAGACGACGCAAAAGCTCAGGAAGCAATTACTGCTCTTGACAAGTCGGCTTTGGGAGACAGAACAATTTTTGTTTCAGTCGCACGACCACGAGAAGAAAGACCACAAGGCGGAGGCTTTGGAGGTGGAAACAGAGGAGGATTTGACAGACGCGGAGGCGGAGGAAGAGGAGGAAGAGACGACAGACGCGGAGGAGGAGACTGGAACAGAAACTAATATAAAATGCCGCAGCATTAAAATGTTGTCCTGAAGAAATTCAGGATAGAGCTTCTGAAAGAGAGGTGCCTTGCACTGGAAATTCTCAGAATGATATTTTATCTGCGGTATTTTTTTTGGAAAAAAAGAAGCTAAACGGCCTTTTTGCGGAGCTTTGCAACGTAGATTATTTCCTGTATGGTTCCGTCTTCAGCCTCAAAATAATTCTGTCCTGAGGTTTGTGCGTATTCTTGGATGTAATTTGACAATTCGTCTCTCGTATCTGCCAAATTTTCCTTCAATTCATTGAGTTTTTCAACGACGTGTTTTACGTCGGGCCTCTTGAAAATCTCCTTCTTTGTCGCGCCCTTTACTCGGGCCGCTTCTTTTGAAGCTTCGGCGTGCTGTTTGTATGTGGCATCATTTTCAAGAACACTATCAATCATCTCTTTATGCTTTGCCATTTCTTTCTCGAGATTGCCGATTTCTGTCAAATTTGAATTGATGAGATTTGTCAAGGAAACGACAAGTTCTGCCTGATTTTGTGGTTGGGTAGAGGCTACTCCTTCTTCCTGCGTTGTTACCGCAAGCTCTCCATCAACAACAGGTGCGTCCTGTAATGAGTTGTCATCCATAGATACCTAATATATATGAGAGAACCAATACTCGTCAAGTCCTGATTACATAAATTGCCCAATCAACGCTTGATAGCAAAGCCTGTGTTAAAATAACTTCATGCGGGATTTTCTCGTGAAAGTGGTATTATCATATCTTCGGCTTTGGGCAAGGCTTGCTCTGATGCTTCATAGGCCATATGTTATCGGTGTGGCAGGTTCTGTAGGCAAATCATCAACCAGAAATGCACTCCAGGCTGCGTTGAAGGATTTTTTCAAGACGGAAGTGGTAAGTGGAAATTCTGAAACTGGAGTTCCTCTTGGCATTCTTGGCATTGATATTGCAGGGTTTGACAAAAGGAATTGGCTAAAAACTCTATTAAGGGCGCCATTCAGACTCCATCACCTCAAGGGGATAACTCATCTTATCGTAGAAATGGGCATTGATGATCCGTATCCCCCCAAAAACATGTCCTATCTTCTGACGATAGTAAAGCCCGATATGAGTATTGATTTAAATGCAACAGCAACACATACTGCTCAATTCGAAAAACTTCTCAAAAAACACACAAAAGACTCTCTCGAGTTCATATTAGGAAAAATTGCCGAGGAGGATAGCAAAATCATCACCAACGGATACACAAAAGTGGGAATTTATAACAAAGATGATTTGCGGTTGGTCGAAAAAATTGAAAAAAAGGCCAGAAGTGAGTCTTTGATTCTTCAAACGTTCGGAACGGACAAGAGGAATTCAATTTACTATGGAGATTATGCTGTCACAACCAAGAAAACAAAATTTACTTACATAATTCCGGGCCAAAAAATGAATAGGACACTTGAACTTTCATTTCCCGGAGTGTTACTGCCCCCTGCGTCCCGGGAAAGTTTTGCATCTGTTCTCTTGGCTGCTCACGCTCTTGGATTGTCCTACTCTCAAATAAAAGAAGCGCTGGAGAAAAATTTTACTATTCCCAAAGGACGTTCGTCACTATTTGCCGGGATTAAGAATTCTCTTATCATCGATTCATCGTACAACTCCTCAAAAAGCACCGTGCTTTCCTTTCTTGAGCTTTTAAAAAATCTTAAGGAAAAAACAGGAAGACCTGCTGTATTTCTAATGGGGGACATGAGAGAGCTTGGGAACGAGTCTAAAGCCGAGCATGAGGAGGTTGCAGGGGCATTGATTGGGGTGGTTGACGAGCTGTACTGTGTAGGCCCTTTAACGACTGAATTCGTTGTCCCTCGTGTGAAGGAATTTGTCGGTAAGAAAGGGAAAACAAGGAAGGTTGAGGCCTACAAGAATGCCGTGCAAGCAGCGCTTCATATAAAGGAAGAGCTTCCCGAGAATGCGATAGTGCTTGTGAAGGGCTCCCAAAATACATTGTATCTTGAGGAGGCAATCAAATTTTTGCTTGAAAATCCTCTGGATGCGAAGCAGCTGACCCGGCAAGAAGATTATTGGATGAAGACAAAGCAAGATTTCTTCTCTGTAAGCTGAGCTTGCCTTTGTTACCCAAAGGTAAGCAGAGCTTGCCTTTGTTACCCAAAGGTGAAAGCAAACACCATGGAATTGTCGTCGAGAAAAATAAGCTGCAAAACGTGCTCTTCCGCTTTCTGAAAATGGAGTAAGTGATAAAGTCTGTTTTCATTCACGGTCACCTCTCCGCCGCTTACGTCATCTCCAGCCTGATTTTCCGGTAGCATAATGCCATCTAACAACACTTTTATCTTGGAATTACCGTTTTTGCTGTTTATGACAAGGTAGACGTCTTTAGCATTAAAATGATACGCGAGTAATGAATTTGAGAAAGGCATAGCAGTCGTACGTCCGATGTTCCATTTCCCCTCGTAAGCAAAAGCATTAAATGAAAGCTTGTCGGGAAGAGAATACGTGAAGACGGTGTCGAGTTGTGCCTGCTCTTTTGAGGCGAAATTACCGAGTCTGTCATACCCCAAATAGGTTTCGGGAGAGAGTGTGTCGACGGTGTATTCTTTGTTTTGGACTTTTTCATTTACCGTTGCTCCTGTTTCTTTCAGTAATTCCTGAATTTTTTTCTCTGTCGCATCGTATTCTCCTTCGCCAAAATGGGTCATCCGTATCTTCCCGTTCTTATCGATAAGATATTTTGCAGGCCAATACTGATTTTCGTATGAGTTCCATGTGGCATAATCATTATCCTGAACAACGGGGTAAGTTATCTTAAAGTCTTTCAAAGCTTTCTCTACGTTGTTTGCATTCTTTTCGAATTCAAATTCGGGTGTGTGAACCCCAATTATGACAAGCCCTTTGTCTTTATATTTTTCATTCCACGCTTTTATGTAGGGTAGAGTTCTTATGCAATTTATGCAGGTATACGTCCAGAAATCGACAAGAACCACCTTTCCCTTGAGGCTTGAGACCGTTAAGGGTTGCGAATTAAACCATTTGCCTCCTGTTATTATTTCAGGAGCAGACGGATACTGGTTATTATCAGGCATTGGTTTGCCTATCATATTTTTGTCGACTTGTGGTGCATTTAAAGCTTTTAAAGAGTTTTTGACGAGGTCATTGTCTTCTATTTTAGTTAGACCGGTTCCATAGAGTGGAAATTTATCAAGCACCAGGGTTTGAAATTTTCTATCTAAATTAAAGAAAATACCTACAGCAACTAAAATCATGAGGATCCCAAATGCCTTTTGGATATTTGTGGTATTTTTAAGCAAGAAAGGCACTTTTTGCAAAAGAGTACGCCCTCCGTAAGTGATGGCAAACATTGGTATTGCGGTACCAAGACTGTAAGCAAAAGTAATTAAAATTGAGCTTCCGTTCACTGAGCTTGTTGCAGCCAAAGTTATTACCGAAGCAATAATTGGTCCAACGCAGGGAGTCCACACTAACCCCAGGCTAACTCCGAGTACAAGGCCGCTCCAAAATCCTGTTGCTTGTGTTGAATTCCTTGAAACAAGACCTGATAGCTTTGTAAATATTTTTTCCATAAGAACCTGAAAATTTGGTAGTAACAAGCTGAATCCAAATAAAACAATAATTACTACAGAAAGAGTTCTTAAAAAATCTGCCGGAATACCCGTCGCCTTAACTAAAGCTGTAAGAAACAAAGTAAAAAGAGAAAAGCTCACTATAAAACCCGTTACTATGCCTATTGGCCGTCTGTGACCCCCTTGAAGAGAACCCGAAAGAACAATAGGTAGAACAGGCAGGATGCAGGGGGAGAGTACGGTTACAAAACCCGCTATGAAAGCAAATATAATTAAAAGAAGCATAGTAAAAGAGTACAGTTACAGTTGCAAAATGTCAAGTCAACTTTACATATCCGGTTAACTACGGTATGAAGAGTACAGTCTGGTAGTGGTTTTGGCTAAAATCATTCCTATCAATGTATATACTAACCAAGGGTCAATGTTGTGGGTTGTACTTTGATAGAGAATGCCAATTACGGCGATTATGCTTCCTGCGAGAAATGAAATCCTACCGGCATTCATTTTAAGAACATTTTCCCGCTCATCCCGGGACTTTTCACGAAATACCAGCGAGGAAAATACCATAAATAAAACAGCAACCAACAGTATTGACATGGTGCCGGTTGTCATAGGCATCAGAAGATCAATAGGAGAAAGAAAAAGGATAAGAAACCCAATCAGAAATAAGGCTATAATAATTTCAAGTAGCACTGATTTATCCTTCATTTTTTAGTTTAAAAATATCCTCTACCTTTACATTAAAGAATTTTGCAATCCGCAATGCAAGTAGTACTGAGGGAGAGTAATTACCCTTTTCTATTGCAATTACCGTTTGACGTGTTATACCCAAAACTCCCGCAAGTTCCTCTTGGGTCATATTTTTTTTGGCTCTGAATTTAACTAACTTATTTTCTATCACTATGAAGCATTATACATTGTGCAAAATCAGGCTGCCAAAAAGGGAAAAATCTAACAATACTAAAAATAACTCAACCATAGTTGATAAAAATATTCATTAGAAAACCTCATCCTATAGTTGACAACTATATCAAACTAGCTTATAATCAACAGCTTATATTAAAACCTTATAGGTTTATATTCAATTTTGAGCAATCCAACTTCAAAAACAACAGGGAAAAGTGATTTTTTAACCGTCCATGAGGTGGCGGAGCTTCTTCGTTTGTCTGTGCTCACCATTTACAAATACATAAAAGAGGGACAGCTTGAGGCTGTGGAATTTGGGGGACATTATCGGGTTTCGAATACTTCTCTTGACGATTTCATTCAGTTTCACAAAGTAGGAGGGCACGCATAATGGACAAAAAGGTATTCAAAAAGGAATTGTCAGTTATAGTTCCAACATATAATGAGGTTGATAATGTTGAAGAGCTTGTTGTTCGTATCAATAGTACGCTTTTCCCGGCCGGCTATAAATACGAAATAATTTTCATTGACGATAAATCCACCGACCGCACGCCGCTTCGTATCAAAGCGCTTTGCGAAGCATACCCTGTAAAGTTTTTTACGAAGATAGGAAAAAAGGGCAAGGCGTATTCTCTTCTTGAAGGATTTTTGAAAGCTGAATTCGACAACATTGCCATCATTGACGCAGATTTGCAGTATCCACCCGAAGCGCTCCTTCCGATGGCAGAAAAACTTGGAAATGCCGATATAGTTGTTGCCAACAGAAAAAAATACAAAGACACGTTTTCCAGGCGTTTTATGAGCACGACTTTTAGAAAAGTGTTCGGAAAAATGCTTTTTGGTATTTCGGAGGATGTGCAGTCCGGATTGAAAGTTTTCAGAAAAAGGGTAATTGACGTCGTACGGTTCTCCCCTTCTTCTCAGTGGACTTTTGACTTGGAGTTTCTTCACCGCACCCGTGAAGCAGGATTTCAAACAAGCTCCTATGATATTGCTTTTGCAAAAAGAAAGAAAGGAAGTTCAAAGGTAGAATCAATAAAAACATCATTCGAAATCGGTCTTAATGCATTGAAGTTCAAATTTAAGAAAATCCATCCGGTCGCACTTCCCGCTAATGCAAAAAGAGGGATGGTTGGTGCAGGAATCGGATTTAAAAGACGACAATTTTACACTCACACAACGCTCCCTCATGGAAAAAGCGCAATAAGGACATTCCTTTTGAGGCAAAAGTTATTCATTGGGTTTCTCATTGCTACTGTTGCTGTTGGGCTTATTGTAAATTTCATGGCAACGTTAGGGCTTCTTATTGCCTTTCTATCGACTGTCTACTTTTTAGATGTTATCTTCAATGCGTTTTTGATTCTAAAAAGTCTTAATAATCCTCAGGAGATAGCTGTCAGCGATGAAGCGATAGAAAAGCTGGATGAAGACAATCTTCCGATGTATACGATTTTGTGCCCGTTGTACAAAGAGGGGCACATAATTCCTCAATTCGTAAAAGCAATAGAGGATATCTCATGGCCAAAGAGCAAGCTTGATGTTTTACTTTTGCTTGAGGAGGACGATAAAGATTCGCAAGAAGTCGCGTCCGCACTCGATTTACCGTCATTCGTGCGCACAATTGTAGTGCCGAATTCACAGCCCAAAACCAAGCCGAAAGCGTGTAATTACGGTCTGTCGTATGCGGAAGGTGAATATTTGGTTATTTATGACGCTGAGGACATACCGGACCCACTGCAGCTTAAAAAAGCATATCTTGCCTTCAAAAAGGCAGGTAGCAAGGTCAAGTGCTTGCAAGCAAAGCTTAATTACCATAATCCTCACCAAAATCTTTTGACCCGCTTTTTTACGGCGGAATACTCTTTGTGGTTTGACGTAACGCTTACAGGCTACCAATCCATTAATACGTCAATTCCCCTCGGTGGAACCTCAAACCATTTCAGAACTGCCGATTTGATTTCTCTTCGCGGATGGGATCCTTTTAATGTAACAGAGGATGCAGATCTTGGCGTAAGGCTATTTAAAGAAGGATTCAGGACTGCAATTATCGACTCGACCACGCTTGAGGAGGCAAATTCAAAGTGGGGAAATTGGGTTAGACAACGCTCCCGGTGGATAAAGGGGTACATGCAAACGTATTTGGTTCACACGAGAAATCCATATCAATTCGTCAAGACCAACAGGCACCACGCATTCCTGTTCAACCTGATTTTGGGAGGGAAAATCGCATTTATCCTCATAAATCCTTTCTTGTGGCTTGCGACTTTTTCATATTTTGCGCTTTACGCGTACGTCGGGCCAGCAATTGAGAGGCTGTATCCTGCTGTCGTTTTCTATATGGCCGGATTCTCATTGGTGTTTGGGAATTTTCTTTACCTTTATTACTACATGATTGGGCTTATGAAACGCGAACAATATTCGCTTATTAAATACATATTCTTTGTACCGTTCTATTGGCTCATGATTTCATTTGCAGGATTCTATGCTTTGTACCAGCTCATTCTCAAGCCTCATTATTGGGAAAAAACAACACATGGACTCCATATAAAAAAACAAAAAGAGCAACGGGCAGTGTTCGGTTTGCCAAGAATTATATCTATTCCCGTAAGACTAGGGATGTCATTATTCGCCTAATCTAGGCACAAAATATGAATTTATTTAGAAAAATTAATGGAACGGATAATGCTTTGAAGAAAAGGGCAGGTCTTATTCTGCTTGCAACTGCATTATCCAACGTCTTTAATCTCCTCTACAACGCATTTTTAGGAAGATCAGTAAGTCTTGAGGATTTTGCACTCATAAGCCTTATCGGTGGAATTCTCTCGATTACCGATATTCCCGTTGGAGCGTTGGGGAAAGCAGTAGTCTATAAGAGCGCGTATCACTTTGGCAAATACAATAAGCCTGCAACTGCTTTTTGGCAGTACCTTCGAAAAAAAGCAATTGTAGTATCAATTATTGTTTCATTTCTCTGGATTCTTGCCAGTGTCGGTATATCCCACTTTTTCCATATTAGTAGCGTCTGGCCGGTGCTTCTTATTACACCGATTTGGGCTACAACATTGCTTTCGTCTGTTGACGGTGGTTATTTAACCGGCAATCTCAAATTCGGATATTTGGCTCTTGTTACCCTTTTTGAGTCTATTGCTAAATTTGCCATTGCGTTCTTGATGGTAAAGGGTGGATACGATGACTATGCATATCTTTCAATAGTTTTTTCCTCGGCTTTATCTTTCATTTTAATAGTTATTGCTGCGCTCCGGGTAAAACGGCCTAAAATGCGGATCCGGAAGAAGGCTCTTGCCTTTCCTTTCAAATTCTACCTTTCCAGTGCAATGACCCGTATTTCAACCGTTATGTACTTGTCATTGGACGTGATTCTTGCAAAGCATTTTCTCTCTCCGGATGCTGCGGGGCAGTATGCACTTTTGTCACTTTCAGGCAAAATGGTGTTTTTTGCGGGGTCACTATTTGCACAATTTATCCTGCCGATTGTAAGCCACAAAGAAGGTTCCGGAAAAAATTCTCATAAGGTTTTCTACCAATTGCTATTAGCCTCTTTTGTATCGAGTTTTCTTACCTTTTTAGCGGTAGGTGCTTTTGGACACTTTACGATGCCATTTCTTTTTGGCAAAAAAGCGTCTGCTATCGTTGAGCTCTTACCTTTTTATTCTTTCGCTATGGTTGCATTTACAGTTGCGACGAATATTGTGTCATTTGACCAAATAAAGGGTAAACACGTTCTGCCTGTTGCGAGTTTTATACTTGCGCTTTGTGAAATTGGCGGGATTTTAGTATTTCATGACTCCTTGAGCCATATCTCAAATGTAATGGTTGTTATGGGACTTATAAGTTTTGGGGTTATCGGACTCCTTCATTTTCTTGAGTCGTTCTATACAACAATTTCTCTGAATATGCGCGATCTTTTTGAGGCTTTTATGCCGTTTGAGCGAAAAAAAGCTACCGCAGGACTCAACATACTTATTCTTAATTGGCGTGACACAAAACATATATGGGCGGGGGGAGCAGAAGTCTATGTCCAGGAACTGGCTAAAAGATGGGTAACTGAAGGAAATTCTGTGACTATATTTTGTGGAAACGACCGACAAAACAACAGAAACGAGATAATTGACGGGGTTAACATAGTAAGGCGCGGAGGATTTTACACAGTATATCCTTGGGCTGCGCTGTATTATATCCTTCGGTTCAGACGGAACTTTGATGTAATTGTTGATTCTGAGAATGGTATTCCCTTTTTTAGCCCGCTTTTCTCAACAAAACCTGTTGTTCTTCTTATTCATCACGTTCACCAGGAGGTTTTTGTCACAAATATGAGATTTCCATTATCTTATGTAGGAAAATTCATCGAAGGAAAATTGATGCCACTTGTATACCGCAATAAAACCGTCATAACGGTTTCTGAGTCTTCAAAAAAGGAAATTATTAAAGCAGGAATTGCAAAGGAAGAAAATATTCAAATTGTTAATCCGGGCATTGAGATTGTTACCGGAAGAGTTAAAAAGTCTTCAGTTCCACAACTAATTTATTTAGGACGGTTAAAGGCATACAAAAATGTTGATGTTGCGATACGTGCGTTCTCTCTCGTTTTGGAAAAAGTGAAAAAAGCAAGATTTCTTATTGTTGGAGAAGGCGAAATTATAAGAGATTTGCAGGACATCGTTATCAAATCAGAGCTAACTAATAATGTTAGCTTTTTAGGAAAAGTAAGCGAAAAAGAAAAAATAAAACACCTCTCGGAAAGCTGGGTTGCCGTGCAGCCTTCAGACGTTGAAGGGTGGGGAATAACAGTCCTTGAGGCAAATGCCTGTAAAACACCTGTTGTAGCATCAAAAACGAATGGACTGAAAGACTCAATAATTCATGGAAAAACAGGTCTTCTTGTGCCTGTCAAAGACACTAAAGGCTTTGCAAATGCTATCACAAAGCTTATGAGAAACGAGAAATTGAGGGCTTCATATTCGAAAAGTGCCTACGTCTGGGCAAAAAATTTCAGCTGGGACGAGACATCCGGAGCATTTCTTAACGTTTTAAATTATGAAACTGCCAACAGACAAAGGATGTTCTCAATTGAACGCGTTGGATATCTGATGAGCCGCGTTACCTCACTTTTTTAAATTTATGAAAAAACTTACATTGATAATTGGAATACCGGCATTTAACGAAGAAGACAATATACGATTTCTTCTTAATGATTTGCTCAAGCAAAAAAAGGATAAGTTCTTGCTTAGGGAGATATTAGTTGTTTCAGACGGAAGTACAGACAGTACGGAAAAAATAGTTAAAGAATTCAAAAAAGGAGTTAATTTAAGGAAAAATGAAAAAAGATGCGGACTTGCGTTTACTCAAAACCTTATTCTTGAACACGCAACTTCCGATGTATTAATCCTTATCAACGCCGACGTGAGAATTCTGGATAAAAATTTTCTTTTCAAAATGATACAGCCAATTCAAAAAAATTCGGTTGATTTGGTTTCTCCTTCGGTATCCGAGGCAGAGCCGTCAACATTCTTTGAAAAAGTATTATTCGTTAGCACAAAAATAAAGAACGTTGCGTACGAGAATTATCGCGATGGCGACAATGTCTACACATGCAGAGGTGTAGCCAGGGCGTTTTCAAAACGTTTTTATTCCTCGTTTCGATTTTCAACAAGTATTGGTGAAGATGCCTTTTCTTATTACAACTGTAAGGTGAACGGGTTTAAATATCATTTCCAAAAAAGTACGAGTGTGATATTTCGACTTCCTACCAACTTCATGGATCACAAGAAGCAAAGTATACGCTTTTACAATTCAAAAGAACTATTAAAGAAAGAATTTGGGAAGCACCTGGTCTCGGAGGGTTACAAGTTGGGAAAAGGGGTGCTTATTAAATCAATTTTAAAAAATTTAATTTCGGACCCAATATCTACAATTATGTACTTTTCTGTCTTGTTAATTATAAAGGCGCAATCATTCTTTGTAAGGGAAAAAGAAAATTGGGAGAGAGTATCAAGCTCCAAAACAATTGCCAGAATTTAGTATGAATCAACAAGTAATACATATCATTCGTCCAATAAGAGCAAGAATTATGAAATTTATTTTTCCTAATTCTCGGTATTTTTTGGGGACAAGAACGACAAAGCCTCTGAGCCGAAAGTTTGGGTATGATAGGGGAACTCCGATTGATAGGTATTATATAGAGAAATTTTTAAGCGAAAACTCGAAATATATTAAAGGGAAATGCCTTGAGATTGTTGATAATAGTTACACGTTGAAATTTGGAAAGTTAAAAGTGACTAAAAGCGACATTCTTGACAATAATCCCAAAAACAAACTTGCCGATATTCATGATGACTTGAGAAACTTGAAGTCGATTGATAGCAATTCGTATGACTGCCTTATAGTTACTCAAACACTCGGAATGATAGATGATTATGAAAGTGCAATTAGGGAGTGCTATCGTATTTTAAAACCGGGTGGAGTTTTGCTGGTTACGGTTTCGTCAATAAGCCCAGTTCTCGATCTTAATTACAGTATGTGGAGATTCACGGTTACATCATGTAAATATATCTTTTCGAAATACTTTAAATCGGGAACTCTGGATGTAAAGTCATATGGAAATGTTTTGTCGGGACAGTGTTTTTGGGTTGGAATGGCAGTTGAGGAACTTTCGAAAAAGGAATTGGACTTCAATGACCCGAATTATCCGTGCATAATTGCAGTAAAAGCTATTAAATAACTATGAAAAATAGACTTCGAAAAACAATTTACATAATACTTGGTTTGTTATCGAAATTAACCTTGAGAAAAGTTAATGCGTTTGTTTTGTGTTACCACGGCTTTTCTAATGATAATTGGAAGTTTAGCACTACAACTTCCAGTTTCAAAAAACAAATTCTAGCACTTAAAAAGACTCACACATTTGTATCTGCTCCCGAGTTTGAGTCGTATCTATCAACCAATTTTTTTGCAGAAAAACCATTAGTTCTTCTCACGATCGATGATGGGTATAAGGATATTATGAGTGTGAGAGAGTTTCTAAATAGGCAGAACATTAAGCCTACGGTTTTCTTGCTTTCAAACGCCAGAGACGTCAATAGAAAAGAGCTTGATAACCACAAAGAACTTTTGTCAATTAAAGATATTCGAATTTTACAAAGAGATGGGTGGTTTTTTGGTTCTCACGGCGCAACTCACTCGGATTTTTATAAGCTCAGTAGAGAAGATATTGCTTATGAAGTAACGGGGTCAAAACAAGATTTGGAGAAAGTGCTGGGATGTTCAGTTGATTATTTTGCTTACCCGAAAGGAAGATATACAAAGGAGATACTTACTGTTGTAAAAAAATCCGGTTATAAAATGGCCTTCAGTATGGATGACAACCTAATTTCTCAAAAAACCAAAGAACTTACAATACCGAGAATTGGAATTGATGGCACACACGCATTCTCAGAATTCAAGAACTTAACAAGTTTTTATGCGATTATATTTAGAAGGACTATTAAAAAGTACTTGCCTTCGCTTGCCATATGAAACTAAGAAAACAAAAAAAAGTAGATATTATCGTTAAATATTTCTTTCCTGTAACGGCAGGAATAGAGGTGAATGTGATGGAGACCTATCGTCGACTTGTCGAAATGGGTTGGGACGTCACGCTGCATACATCAACCAATACCTATTTAAAAAAGAACTGGCTTCCAAGAGAAGAACTGATGAATGGAATTAGAGTAAAGCGTTATCCATTTAAATGGTATGGATTTTTTCCTGAAATTGATTATTCTACTACAGATATAGTAACTCTTCATAATTTCGATATTTTTCCGCATCTTCATATTTTGGGAAGAACACTAGTTGCGAAGATGTTTGGAAAAAAGAATTATAAATTGGCTATTACGCCTCATGGTGGATTTAATCCGGAATGGAGGATTTTCTCATTCATAGAAAAGATTGTGAAGTCAACGTATCACTACACATTAGGGACTATTCTTATTAACTTGGTTGTTGATGGAGTGCGTGCGGTTTCCGAATGGGAAAAGGACGAAATGATTAAAAAGGGAGTAAGAACGTCTTTAATACGCGTAATCGACAATGGTATTGAGGACGAAGCTTATGTGGATATTGATAGGCTTGCAAGCCGTCAAATCAAGAAGAAAGTTGAAAGTTTCGGAAAATACATCTTTCAGATGGGTCGTGTTTATAAAATCAAAAACTATGAAACAACAATAAAGGCTTTAGCACTCCTTCCTTCCGATGTCAAATATATTATCGCTGGACCCATCCAAGAAGAGGGTAATTATATAAAGAATTTGCGAGAATTAATTTCCTCATTAAAATTGCAAGAACGAGTACTCTTTATTGGGGTTTTGAAGGGGATTGATAAGTACTATGTAGTTAAGCACGCACAGCTTATGGTTCATATGGCCCTATGGGAAAGTTATTGCAACGTCATCCATGAAGGATTAAGTCAAGGTTTGCCTTGTGTGGTTGCTAACAATACTGCCCTTCCGCTTCTCATAAAGAACGACATAAACGGTTATTGCGTTGAGACTCGTAATTATAAGTCCGTTGCTGATAAACTTAATTATATTCTTAAAAACAAGAACACACCCAAAATTAAGAAAATGGAGGAAACAAACAGAGAGTTTGGGCTTAAGAATTCTTGGCAAAGCGTTTCTGAGAAGATAAATGACTTTTATTCAACATTGATTGGTAGTTAGTATGTTTAAAAAAATCTTGCCTTATTTATTTTTTACACTTATCTCACTAATTTATGTGATGACATTCCGTGGCGTATTAGGAAATCCTACTGAAATTGATTTGCAAAAAAACAATTGGAAAGAAGCTGGTCCGCTTGAATTGTCTCCCGAGAGAGGAAGATACGCACTTCTGTACTCAATTGTTGAGCATAAATCCTTTAAGTTTACCGAAAGCATTGGTAATTTTGCAGCTCCCGATGTAGGAGTATTGAAGGGTAAATACGTTTCGTTATTTGCTCCATTATTATCATTCACTTTGATACCCGGATATGTTTTAGGGAAAGTGATTGGTCTTTCTCAGGTGGGGACGTTCTTTACTATTTCAGTATTTGCAATTTTGAATGCGTTTTTCATCGGAAAAATTGCAGTAAGACTTGGTGCGGGAAAGATTGCTTCTTGCATTGCAGCACTTGCATTCGTATTTGGAACTCCGGCATTTTCATATGGAGTCAGTCTGTATCAGCACCATTTGTCCACTTTATTTATACTTCTAGCGCTCTATGCCTTGTTTAGATTTCGTAGCTGGATTGCAGGAATCGTTGTTTCATTTCTCTTCGCAGCATCCATACCATTAGATTACCCAAATTTATTCTTCTTTTTCCCGGTTTTTATTTATTCGGTGATAAGAATGTTTGGGCTTGAAAGAATAAAGTCAGTTGTTCGGGTGAAGTTCAGGTTTCTTTCTTTACTCTCGATTGTTTCATTTGCTTTACCTGTGTTGTTCTTCTTATGGTTCAACAATTCTTCTTACGGAAATCCGTTTCAATTATCAGGAACTCTTCCGACGAAAGCCGTACAGGTTGTAAAGGATACAAGTTCCACGCAGGATAAATCCCTTCTCTTGGATTCAAAAGGGAACAATATAACTAAGAAAGAAGCGGTGACCTTTTTCAAAACACGAAATATCATTAACGGGTTATATATCCATTCAATTAGCCCTGACAGGGGGGTAATATTTTATGCGCCGATTGTCCTTTTTGGAATATTTGGAGCAATTTATTTATGGTCGAAGAAGCAGAAAGAATTAGTTCTTCTGATAAGTATAATTTGCGCCAATGTTGTCCTTTACTCAATGTGGGGCGATCCATGGGGAGGTTGGGCTTTTGGGTCAAGGTACCTTATTCCATCATACGCAATTCTGTCCATTCTGGTTGCATTCGCATTCAAAAAATTCAATAAAAACGCTTGGTTTTACATCGCATTTTTCCTCGTTGGAGTATATTCAATAGCTGTAAATACTTTGGGTGCTATTACTACCAATGCTAATCCTCCGCAAGTAGAAGTTTTGGCCCTTGAAAAACTCTCCGGCGTTCAAGAGAGGTATATGTTTGACAGAAATTATTTCTACCTTCTCAATACCGGTTCTAAATCATTCACATACAATAATGTATTCAAAAATATACTTACTCCGGTTCAATACTACGTACTATTAGTTATTACACTTACCGCGACCTTGAATATTCTTATGGTTTCACATCTTTTAAAGAAACATGATTAATATATCGCCAAAAGAGCTTACAATTTCTGTAAAAACACAGTCTTCCTTTCTGGAAAAGGTAAAAGGACTTTTCGCAAAAAACGCGGTTCTTATTCTTATCATTGTCCTTTCTGCGATATCGGTTGCCAATTTTGTGTATTACCTCAATAACCATTTGGGGCTTTCGTATAACGACGCGCGGTCGCATTTGGACATCGGAAGACGCGTTGTTGAGGGTCTCAAGCCCGGGCTTGCCCAGTTGGGGTCGGTGTGGCTTCCTTTGCCTCATTTACTGATGGTTGCAACCATTTGGAATGACTTTATGTGGCATACGGGTCTTGCGGGGGCGATAGAATCGATGGTTTCATTTGTCGCAACAGGGGTTCTTGTCTACCTCTTCCTGAAAAATTTAGGTGTAGGAATGCTTGGGAGACTCATTGGCGTTTTTGCATTTGTTGCTAACATTAATGTTTTGTACCTTCAGTCGACCGCGATGACCGAGCTGCTGCTCTTGGCTACAATGACGGCAGGCGTCTACGAGCTATTCATGTGGCAGAAAGAAGGAAAGCTTCTGCATCTTATCTATTCCGCTTTTTGGATAATGCTTGCAACGCTCAACCGTTATGACGGGTGGTTCCTTTTCTTGTGGGCGGCAGTAACAATTATTGTTCTTGCTTTTCGGAAAAAAGGCTTCAAGGCAGCAGAAGGCACATTCTTGTTCTTTATTACGTTAGGGGGATTTGGCATCGCTCTCTGGTTTTTGTGGAACCTTCTTATTTTTAAAGACCCGTTGTATTTTGCATTCGGTCCCTATTCGGCACACGCTCAGCAGCAGCAGCTGAAAGAAGCAGGAGTTTTGGCTACCAACCGAAATTTATTGTTGTCGATAAAAGTATATTTGTACGCTCTTGCTTACAACAGTTATACGGTTCCACTTATTCTCGGGACATTCGGGGCCTTCGCGTTTTGGTTCGATACGCGGGTCAAGGGAAACATAAAAATCGCCACATCGTCACTTATAGCTCCCTTAGTGTTTAATATTCTAGCGCTTTTCCTGGGTTTTTCCGTGCTTTTTGTGCAAGGAATATCGGGCAACACGTGGTTTAACGTCAGGTATGGCGTCATGATGGCGCCGTCCATTGCAATATTTATTGGCTTTTTGGTAAATAGGTTCAGAAATTTGCGATGGTTATTCATCGGACTTTTGCTTTTTGTCACATTCTTTGCCTTTGCAAATAATGACGCTGTCACAATTGATGACGCGAGGGTTGGTTCTTCCCAGAAGAATGTTTCCGAGGTTTCAGGGTGGCTTAGTAAGAACACAAAAGGAAAAGACGGATTTATCTTGATTTCGGCAGCCTCGCATGACGCTATCATTTTTTCGTCGGGGTTACCGATGAGCAAATTCATCCATGAAGGAACAGGTACGTATTGGCTTTCGGCCACATCAGCTCCCGACAGATGGGCACGGTGGATTATCATGCGTACCAACGACCTTAACGACCAGACTTTCAAAGAGGTGCATACAACTGCGGGATACAAAAAGTACAATCTGGTAGGGCATTATCCCTTTGCGGATATTTATGAATTAAAGCCTGAATATCTTAAGACCCTTAATACAAAACCCACATTAGGAAAGCAGAAATAACTATGAAAACCGTAAAAATACAGTTGGGGCACAAAACGACACTTTTTAGCGGTCTTTTTCTGCTGCTGCTTTCCCTTTTTTCGATTTTTTACTTCTTCTTTTTTGTGCCTCTTGAGGCGCAAGGGGAAAGAGCCCTTTTTTGGTCGTTCCAGTCTATTGACACGATGAAATACTCAAGAGATTTGGCCCGCGAAAAGCTCAATGACCCTTCATTTGACGCGGTTATCGCAAAGCAGGTGAAAGATATAGCTTCAACAGGAGCAACGCATGTAGCAATTGCAACTCCCTACGACGAAGAGTTTTATCCTATGCTTCAACGCTGGGTGAGAGCTGCGCGGCGTGAGCATCTCAACGTTTGGTTCCGCGGGAATTTTTCAGGCTGGGAAGGGTGGTTTTCCTACAATAAGATAACAAGAGAAGAGCATATGAAAAAAACGGAGGAATTTCTGAATGCTCATCCCGATCTTTTTGCCAATGGTGATGTGTTTACCGCATGCCCCGAATGTGAAAACGGTGGGGCAGGGGACCCGAGGCTGACTGGTGACGTTGCCGGACACCGGCAGTTTTTGATAGAGGAATATGCTCTTACAAAGAGCTTTTTTTCAGGCAGAAACAAGAAAGTAGCTTCAAATTATGACTCCATGAATAAAGACGTGGCAGAGCTTGTGATGGACAAGGACACCACCCGTGCTCTTGACGGAATAGTGACTATAGACCATTACGTTGCAAGCGGTGAAAAACTTGCTGAAGACATAAAATCCCTTTCCGAGACAACGGGCGGCAAAATAATTTTGGGTGAATACGGGGCGCCGATACCTGATATTAATGGGCCGATGAATGAGAAAGAGCAGGCAGAGTGGATAAAAAATACGGGAAGTCTTTTGGTAAAGGCCAATACGCTTATCGGGGTAAATTATTGGGTGAACACCGGCGGCTCTACACAGTTATGGAATGAAGACGGGACCAAAAGGCTCGCGGTTGATGCAATTACCTCTTACTATGCTCCTCAGCAGCTTAAATTGAGCGTAAAAAATGAATTGGGAAGACCAATTCATAATGCGACTATTAAAGGGGAGGAACGGTTCGTTATAACCTCAAAAAACGGGGTGGGAGCACTGCCATACTTTGATAAGACAGAGAAGATAACGGTGAATGCTACAAACTATAAACCCAAAACCCTATCAATAAGTGATGTTAATAATAGCTCATTAACCCTGGAAAGCGTTAGCGAAAGTCCTCTCTTTAAGCTCTTGAAGTTTTTCATGGCAAGAGAAGTGAGCAAATGATTTGCCTCATTTATACTTGACAAGCTCATAGCTATATACTATAATACTGTATCAAATTTTTTATGAAGCATTTATTCGTTATTCTTATTCTTTTGACGGCTCTTTTGGTGACTGCAAAACCGGTAGCTGCTGTTGCCGTTGATTCTTCATTCACTTCATGTCTTGCACCCAGCGGAAATGTAGTAGTTGATTATCCTGATGGAACTCATGGAATTGTCGGCGGTACCTCAAAAGACGGTCACGACACCGTATATTCTTTAGGAAATGGGAATGTAATGCAATGTTTGTGCGCAACGGACGGTACGGGCATGCAAACCAACTGGATGAGCGTTGGCGAAATGTCACAGGATCAAATTAAGATATATGAAAATCAGGGATGGATATTTGTTCCCTCAGGCTCTGCTTGGGGACTTTCGGAAGGTAGCTATCTTGCAAAAAACATTTCGTATTCGTGCGGCGGAGGGAGTTCTACCACACAGAATTCAGGCGGGGACGGTAAATCGGACGGAAAGTCGGACGGACGCTCTGACGGGCGTTCTGATGGTGCTTCAACCGTTCAGGCCGCTACAGGAAATGCCGGTTCTCTTGCCTCAACGGGCAACATCACATTCGTTCTTTCTGTCTTTGGGGCAGGAATATTCATGACAATTCTTGGCATCTGGCTTCGAAGAAACACTAACTAACACTTTCTGTGGAGTGGAAATCTCCCCATATTTCCATGGCACAGCTTTTCTCAAAATTACTTATACTCCTGGGCATAACCTTTCTTGCATTTTTTGCGTATCTTCTGTATCTTCGATACTCTCCACATCCGCTCACATTTGAAGGCAAAACGGAGGTCGTAGTACCTGTAAGCGGTGAAGCACCTGTAAGACTTATCATCCCCTCAATTCATGTTGATGTCGCTATTTATCCGGCACTCATAAGAAACAACCAATGGGAAACAACCGGCAAAGGAGTAAGTTATCTTGCGAGTTCTCCACTTCCTGGCGATAAGGGAAATAGCGTCATGTATGGGCACAATTGGTCAAGCCTTCTGGGTGCTCTTCCCAAAACAAAGCCGGGACAGCATATTACCGTTTCGTGGAATAACGGAATAAAAAAAGAATTCGAAATAATGTATACGGCAACGGTCGACCCTCAACAGCGGTATATTATTGACTCTACGAATGACACAAGACTTACCATTTATACATGTACCGGGTTTCTTGACTCTAAGCGGTTTGTGGTCGTTGCAAAGCCCGTAAGCTAACACACATCTTCACTTTCTTTACAAACCCTTGCATAACTTTCATTGGCGCCTCTTGTATTGCTACTAAAGTTGGTACTGTAGCAAAAGAAAGGAGGTGAAATGTATGGGTATACTTTTATGGATAGTCTTAGGAGCACTTTCAGGATGGGTCGCTTCGATGATAATGAAGTCGAACCAAGGGATAATAGGAGATATTCTTCTTGGCATAGTAGGTGCGGTTATTGGTGGGTTTGTGATGAACCTTTTCGGTCAAAGTGGCGTAACCGGTTTTAATGTCTACAGTATTCTTGTCTCAATTGTGGGTGCGGTTATCGTGATTTGGCTCGGAAGAATGATCTTTAATACCGGTAGGGTATAGAAACTCACTACAAACAAAAAGGTCTGCTTTTTACAACAGACCTTTTTGTTTTTTGAATATTTTGTTTTGTATACAAACGTTCTCTGTGGCCAGTTGCCCGGCTACAAATTCAGCTTCTTTCCAACAAAATATCCGTACTTTCAAATATTCCTTAAATAGTCGCCCTCATGAAGACCCTATTCTTGGCATATAATCCTAATTTCGCTCCGATATCAGTAACTAATTAGGACTAATACTACCGTAGAGCTTTTTTTTACAATTGTCAAGTCAATTAATCACTATGCAAGAGTTTTGACGCTGTTCACGATATCCAGAGGGGTAACGTTGGCTTTTATTAAGAATGTTTTTGCATTACCATAAAACTTTACCTCGCGCATAGAGTCGACGTCTCCGGCATTGGTAAGAACGATTACGGGTATAAGTTTCATCTGTTCCTGGTCATTCATATTTCGAAGCAATTGTTTGCCGTCCATTACAGGCATCATAAGATCAAGTAAAATAAGATTTGGCTGAAATTGGGGTATTAATGACAATGCAACCTGGCCGTTTTCGGCTCCTTTTACCTCAAAACCTTCTTGTGACAGTACTTCAATATACAATTGTCTTAAAGCCTCTTCGTCTTCAACAACCAGGATTTTTTTTGCGGGTATTGTTTGAGGGTTCGGCACAACAATTGGTGGAGTCTTTTTGCTGCCGCCAATGTTCTTTAGCAAATTTAAGAGTACCACTTTCATTCATAATAATTCTCAAGTTCTTTCCTGTCAACAAACTTACTCATTTGACGTATTTATGATTGCCGTCTTGAAATCGGCCAGCCCTTCATTAACTGTTCCTTTTGTTTTGTCAAGGATACCGCGTGCAGAATTTCCTGTCCTCATTTCAAATTCTCCTTTAACTTTTTGCAGCTTTCCTTTAATTTTTTGCCCCAATGCGTTTCTTCGCATACCGTTCACCTCCTTTAGCAATAGTATAAGAAGATAAAGTCTGAGTCTGTCTAGAGAAATGTAAAATTCTCTTTAGAAAACCTTACCTTTTTCTCTTCAAGAATGTATTGTTGGGCAGTTACCATTTGAATATGCCAAAAGGAGGTGAAAGAGAATGAAAACAGTATTGGGAGTATTTACTTCACAAGAAAATGCCGAAGAGGCTATGTCCGACCTTGAATCTCATGGGTACCAACCAAAAGATATATCAATTGTCATGCAGGACCATAAGAAAGCAAAGCAAATGGCAGATGAGACGGGGGGTACTATTGCCGGAAATACGGCATCGGGGGCGGTCGCAGGCATAGTGATTGGTGGAGTTGCAGGTCTTGCAAGCGCACTTCTTTTCCCGGGTTTCGGACCTTTTCTTATCGGTGGACCTATAGCCACAGCACTTGGATTATCGGGAGCTGCAGCAGGTGGAGCAGCAGGAGCAGCAACCGGCGCGGTGGCAGGGGGACTGATTGGAGCGTTAGCCGGATTCGGACTGTCCTCAGATGAAGCAAAGACGTATGAAGAAAGAGTCAAAGCAGGCGCAATTCTTCTTATCGTTCCTGCCCGGATAGGTCAAAGCAGTGAGGTCGAGGAGATACTTGACAGCTATAGAGCTACGGACGTCAAAACTTTTGTAGCAAATACGATGGACGACGACGCGAATGTAGACGAGATGAAGCGCGCACACGGCCATGAAACACGTCACGTGCATCACGCTAGTTAAATGATAAAGTCACCGGTGACTAAAAATCTTACAACTTTCTCACTGTAAGTTAAAAAATATCTTAATAATGAGAGGCATAATGAAAGTATGATAGTAACGGTAACACAAAAAAATTATTACGCACTTCCTAAAAGCAACTCTACTATTTATCATGTAGTTGAACTAATCGAAAGGCCTCTGAAGAAATTGGTAAAAAGCTTCTGGATGGTCCTTTCCTCTCCCGTAGAACGTAATTCATAACCTCACAATACAACATCTATTTGCATTCCGGTGGTAAGATATACACATAAGTTATGGTGAAAAAACGTTCTTACCATATCTTTACGATTTTTTCATATAATCGTCTGCCTCAATTGCTTAGTATTTATCTACTTATTACTCATGGTATACAAAATTTTAGTTGTTGAAGACGACAAAAACATACGAGAGTACCTCGAGGAATCATTAAAAGAAGCAGGATATTCCGTGAAGGGAACCGGCGACGGAGCAGTTGCGCTGAAAATGGTGCGTGATGCAAAACCTGACCTTATCGTTCTTGATTTGGGAATTGACAGTATTGCGGGTGAAACCGTGTGCGCCGAAGTCAAAAAGGAACACCCGACACTTCCGATAATAATTCTGACAGCAAAAAATACTACCGGAGATATAGTCCACGGTCTCGACTTGGGAGCCGATGATTACATCTCGAAGCCATTTGAAACCGAAGAACTTCTCGCAAGAATACGCTCACGCTTGAAGCAAAAAGGGTCTCCGGTGATAACAATAGCCGACCTTGAATTGAACTCCTCAACGTACGAAGTAAAAAGAAATAACAGGCTTATCCCGCTTACCTCAACAGAATTCAAACTACTCGAATATTTAATGATAAACCAGGGGGTAGTTCTTTCCCGGGAAACAATTCTTGATCACATATGGTTGTATTCTCCTGACATCGAGAGCCGCGTCGTTGACGTTTATATCGGCTACTTGAGAAAAAAAATTGATAACGGCTCACATCAGCCGCTGATAAAAAGTGTACGGGGATTTGGGTATACAATACGAGAGTAAATTATGACAAATGAATTACTTGAAAATGTATATCTTTCCTCACTCTCTTATCTGCAGCCGTTAACGCTTGAGGAGCGGTATAAAATAGCGGTCCAGGAGGCGATACGTGTCGCCGGAGCAAATAACGGCTCTATTTTCCTTCTTGACCCCCAGGGTGAATTTGTAAGAGCGTATTCGGATGTGCCTCCCGGTTCTCAAGTCCAACCTAGAAAAAGCGGGAATACAAGACGCGCCGTCGAGGAAGAGAAGCTGAAAATAGTGCAAGGGGAGGAGCTTAAAAAAGCACACCTCAAGTTATATAACAAAGGCATAAAATGTCTTATTCTTATTCCCTTAAGTTTTAACAAACAAACCATTGGAGTATTGTCCCTTCAAGCACATGAAGCAAAACAGTTTGGTAACGACATGTTAGGTGCTCTCCGTCTGTTTGGTGCCCTCTTAAGCCTTGGTATTAGGAACTCTCAGCTTTATGAAGAGTCCATCGGGGCTATTGAGGCGAGGGATTTGTTCATATCTCTTGCTTCACACGAATTAAGGACTCCGTTGACGACCATATCTGCCTATGCAGGGCTTATCGAAAAAAAACTGAACAACAAGCAATTCCCGCCACCAAAATCGGTTGAAATACTGCGTTCCGAGATAAAAAGACTTAAAAATATCGTAAATGAGCTCTTGGCGATAGAGCAAGTAAAAACGGGGCAGCTGAGGTATGCATGGAAAGAGGTCGCCATTCTTAACGTTTTGAAAAAGGCGGTCATAAATTTCAAATTTAATTATCCCGGCTATAAAGTACTGCTTGAAAATCCCGTTCATCATAAAATTGTCCTTGCCCGCGGTGATGAGGAAAAGTTGCAGCAGGTATTTACGAACCTGCTGAATAATTCGGCAAAATTCTCCTCCTCGGTGACTCCAATAGTCTTAACGGTCGGGGAGGATGAAAAGTATGTTTCGATATCGATTACCGATTATGGGAAAGGAATACGGAAAAGAGAGCAGGACAAGGTATTCGTCGAATTTTTTAAGGCAAAAGGAAATTATAAGGAAGGCATGGGTCTTGGTCTCTTTCTGGTAAAAAATATCATCGACAAACATAAGGGTAAAGTATCTCTTACCTCCAAGCTCCATGTGGGAACGACTATTACTGTAAGTCTTCCCAAGTAACAATGAATGAAAATGAAACACATTTTGAAATGAACAGGGATTTTGATGCGCAACTGGTACGAGATGGGACTTCTGTTGTTGTTCCTCTTGCCGAGATTGAACTGAGCCCCGAAAGGCACAATGTTCTTAATGGAATTATGGAAATTCGAGACGAAGGGCGAGAAGTCGGACGTTATCTCGTGCAACAATTTTTAAATGGGCGACGGATAATCATCATGGGAGAGCCGGCAACAGGAAAAAGCGCTTTGTTTTTTCAATTGCTTTCGGCCGCTTCGGAAAACGCCGCACGCTTGGGGATACCGTTTGATAAGAAAACCGGCCAATATGATTTTTTGCTTGAAATGGAAAGAAGAAAGCGTCAGCGCCTGGGTCAGACGGGAAAGCTTGAGGATGATGAGTTCAATGAAAGAATTTATGAAGGGATTATGTCTTCAGACATATTTGAGGTTCCGGCGGTTGGAGGAAAGGACACTGTTGATAGGGGAAGAAGTGCGCTTGAGACAGTAGAGCGGAATATCGCAAACGGCACAGACACATCGTCTTTAATTGTTGCACTATACCATTCTCCACTCGTTCAGGCATACGGTGAATATTTAAGAGCTCTTGTTTCGGAAGCACGCCCCAAAAAAATATTCAACCTGCTTGATGAGTATGGCATGGACATCGAAGGGGTTGAAAGAAGTTTACAAAACGCTAAATATGTAAAGGACATATTCAAACTGATGGCCAATAAAGACCACATAGCTACAATCCGCCAAGAAGTAGCCAGAGAAATCGCAGATTGGCACCTCAATCTTCAGGTGCAGCGACTAAGTCTTGAGGACAATAGTTCACCAATGGATATAATAGCAGACCGTGCCTCAGGACTTCGTCTGGTGCCCACGACGCCTTCAGATTTTCGTACTTTATTCTCGAGATTTGGGATAAATAGCAGTCAGCAATCGGAATTATTTTTTCAGAAGAAGGCGTTTGACGCTCAACAAGATATGACAAATCAAGCAATCTATATGGAATGGAGGTTCCGTGATATGCTGGGAATTGACAGCAAAAGCGCAATTGTTGCAGGAAATCCTTTCGCTCCGAACAAAACGATATACGATTTTACCCCTCTTTTAAGACCTGCGGCGGCTTGATTGTTCGCTCTTGTAGAAAATCTTCAGTAGGGAAGATATTATTGTATTATTCTTACATATTTTATAACTGCAATTGACAGATAGAACATAAGATACATGGGTGAAAAGCAAATATTTCAAAGTGCCGACGGTAGAAATACCGTTAAAAAGCTCGCTTTCGAAAATTCCTAAAAAAGTGCCTGTTTTTGAAATTGACAGCATCGGAGGAAAGTTGACACTGTTCAATTTTGATTTATTCGGAAAGAAATTCCGGTTATCTTCTTGATGATTTCTTCTTTTTGTCTCCCCACCTCCAGGAAGGCCTTTCTCCTTTAATGTAGCAAACTACAATAAGTATAGCCGTTAAAACAAGCTCTATTGGAAAAAACTGTTTCATCGTCTCAATTGGAGAATGGAGCTCCGAGTCAAGAGTAAGAAATATAAAAAAAAGAATTATTGCATAGAGCAGTATGACCGTCCATCCCTGCCAGGTAGACGGATACCATCCCCAGCCGTATCTTTTTGCCCGGAACCAATATGCCTTCATTTAAATAGTATACCATTAGGCTTTCATGGAGAACCGGTTACTCTGTAAAGCTTTGCGCTTCCGACCTCTTTGTAAAGGCGTATCACTTTCGCTTTTTCCATGTTGCGAAGCGCTTTTAGAAAAACAGGTCTATCGATAAGCAAATGCCTAGCGTCCCAATTTGCTGAAGTGTCAACAATAAGATACTCAGGGTTTGAAAACCAGCGGAACCAGTCACAAGTTGTACTCCCGCAGGGTGAATTTTTAGGAAAGTTCTTGCTGTCATAATAGAGCGTATATATCTTGTCTCTATGGGAAATATGCGGAGTTATATTGTTTTGGGAGACAACGGAGGCATCCGGTGGTAAGTATCTTTCAATAAGGGTGTTGATGTATGTTTCAGAAGCCGGTTTTTTCCAAAACCATTCCTTTGTTAGGTAGGAAAGCGGCAGATGAAGGCTGTATTGTAAAAAAAGAGTACAAAGGACAAGATAGAAAGCGATATATTTGTTATTCAAAAAACGGAACGTTCCAACTGTTACCACCGTCGACCATACAAAAAGAGGTGCCAGAGTAACGCGGTAGTGCCCATAAAGACCTTGAGCTCCGGGCAAGTCGGAAGCTATGACAAAGAAGGTTGTGAAGTGAGCAAAAATAAGAGGAAGCGTGAGCGGATTTAGTAGGGGAAGAAATCCAAAAGACGCAAATGAATAGAAAATCGTTGTAATTTTTTCTTTGGTATTAATAAGATAGTAGGGATTAAGGTTTGAAAGCAAACCTGACTTATTTGAGTAAAGATAGGGAAGATTAACTATATGCGGAAAATAAATCAAATAAATGAAAAGAAGATAAAGAATGGATGCAGTTGCAAAACCAATAACAATTTTTGACCTCCTTCTTATTAAGTAAAGAAGAGCAATTGTCAGAGTGTACAATGCTATATTTTCTTTGGCAGTTATTGCAAGAAAAAAGAAGAGAATTGCAGCTTTTGATCTTTTTCCATCGAGAAAATAGATGAACCACATAAGAAAAGCGGCCGCGAAATTGGAACTGTGCACGTCAAACCACACGGCGTTTTGCAGCCCATAAAACATAAGATATGAAAACATTATTGAAAAACTAAGGGGGAGGTTTTTAAGCCTACTTCTTGAAAGGAGAAATGCCGATATTCCGCCCGAACAAACAATAAAAGCGGAAACCAACAGAAGCATTTTCCTTGTTGACCACAGCCAATACGATGGGGAAATAATGGCGTACACTAGCTCAACATGCGTATCAAGCTTTGTTCTGTCAGGAAACGGGTCAATTGTAGTAAGGGGGGCCTCAAATCTGCTGTAGCGCCATACCGTCTGGTCATTTATTCCCAAATCAAACCCATACGATTCGTAATGGAGATGCCGCACTATGGAGAGAGTGCTATACGCTGCAAAGAAGACAAGGCAAATGAAAACCGCCAAAAGAATAGGAATGTGCTTTTTTCGGATAAAGAAAAGGGGAGAAATCACATTTCTATATTACACCCTGCTAGCTCTTACTTGCACGAAGGGCGTTGAGAATGACCGCTACATCAATTCCTTCCTGAATGACAGCACCGACAATGGGAGAAATAAGTCCGAATGAGGCAAGTATCATACAAACCACGCTCATTCCGATTCCGGCCACGATACTTTGTTTTGCAATTGATATTGTCCGCCGTGCGCTCAAAAGGGAATAGAGAACGGAGGAGAAGTTGCCTCCCAAAAGTACGATGTCCGAGGCTTCCGAGGCTGCAGTTTTTTCCTCATTTGCAAAAACCATCCCAACGTCTGATAAAGCTAAGGCAGGCGCGTCGTTGATGCCGTCGCCGACCATCGCAACTATTGCTCCCCTTTTTTTCAGTTCTTCAATTCCTTTTTGCTTTTCTTCCGGTTTTAACTCTGCCCGTATTTTCATGTCGATTTGAAGCCGTTCCACTAATTTTTGGGTTGTCTGCAGCTTGTCTCCCGTAAAAATGAAAAGGTTCATTTTCATATTCTTCAGTTTTTCGATAATACTTCGTGACTCGGTTTTGACTTCATCTTCAAATATGAAGGACGCCAAAAGAACTTCATTTTGATACAATCCTATTTCCATAGTCTCTGTGTCCATCTCTGTTTTTTTGAGGACATAGTCTTTACCATCAATGCTTCCCTGAATGCCTTTTCCTATCGTTTCCTTAACTTTCAAGACTGGAATTCTTGCGACCGATTTTCCATACTCAACCACCGCGCTTGCCAAAGGATGCAGAGAATTTCTCTCAATTGCAACGGCAATCGCAAGAGCCCGTTCTTTTTCCAGTTCCCCATTATGCAGTCTGAATTCGCTTACCTTGGGTTTACCAAGCGTAATGGTCCCGGTTTTATCAAATACTACCGTATCGACTCTGGAAAGAGACTCAAGGCTTGATAAGTGCTTTATAATTATCCTTCTTCTTGCCTGAGCGTTCATTCCGCCAAGAAGAGCTATTGGAGTAGCCAAAATTAACGGGCAGGGGGTAGCAACGACCAAAACCGCAAGAATAGATTCTAATGTCCCATGGAGCATAAAGGAGAACGATGCGATGACAAAAGTTACAATTGTAAAATAGACACTGTACTTATCGGCAAGCCTTACAAGCGGAGCTTTTGCGCTTTGAGCTCTCTCAACGATTTCTATAATCTTTGAATAGCTCGAGTCCTTCTGTTCTTTCAAAACCTTAATGCGTGCAATTGTTCCTACGTTAATTACACCCGAGCGGATAAAATCACCATGAAGTTTTTCAACAGGGAAAGCCTCTCCGGTCAGAGATTGTTCATCGAAAAGACTTTCTTCGGATATTATCTCTCCGTCAAGCGGTACAACTTCTCCCTTTCTGATGATAATTACTTCTCCTACAGTGACATTTTTGACCGCCTTTTTTTCGCTTGTGGCTCCTTTTTCAACCATGACGTCATGAGGAATGCGCTCGGAAAGTTCGGTCAAGGACCTTTTTGCCATCTTTGCACCGTATTCTTCAAGATTCCGTCCGGAAGCGATCATAAGAGCAAGAATTATTCCAACAATGTATTCTCCGGTCGCAACTGAAACAATAACAGCAAGAATTGCGATATAATCGAGCCCAAATTTTCCACTTCGTATGTCTTCATACGTCTCAACGACCAATTTATAACTTCCGATAATAATTGTTGCTATGGCCAAGGGGAACAAAAGCAGGTGAATATTCAGATAGGAGAAAGCCAAATAAAGAAGCAATCCTGCGAGTACAATAACCGGGGTAATAAAACTACGGATGTAATAAATAATTCTGTGTTGCATACGGAAGTGACAGTCTTTTTGAAGTTGACAGTTTGATTCGATTAATTCTAACTGTTTTTTTTGGGAATTTCCATGACCCCCTTGACCCCACACGCTGAATAATGTATACAAAAGACCTGAATGCGTTCTTCTTTTTTCTTCACGCTGTCCATAGTGGTAATCCTTTTCTTTGGATTTGGAGTCGGCTTTTTTTCTTCACCCCTTCCCTCAAGTCCATTCTTCCTTCGCCCGCAAACCATTAACAGGAATTCGCCGCTCCTTCCGGGAGCCATGTATCAGGTGATATTACGACAGATTGATTATGTGTCCGGAAAAGGGGAGTTCTTTGGAGTGTACTTTCATGGAGAAAGGAACAAAAAAAAAGTGGCTCTTACTTTCGATGCAGATATGACAACAGGGATGCGGCAAATGCTTGCAAATGGAAGTGTAAAAAGCTTTTACGATGACAAGCTCATTTCCTTTCTGGTAAGGTCCAGGACTCCTGCGACTCTTTTTTTAAGCGGTCTTTGGGTAGAGCAATATCCTGAAATTACCAAAGAACTCTCCTCGAAGTCATTTCTTGAAATAGGGAGCCATTCGTATTCCCATAGGGCCTATTCTTTCCCCTGCTATGCGCTTGAGGCGTTGCCGGAAGACAGAAAAATAGAAGACATAGGCGCGTCACAACTCATTATTGAAAAGTATACAAACAAAAAAACTCGGTTATTCCGGTTTCCCGGCGGTTGCTTTGGTCCGGGGGACCTGGCGCTTCTCAAACTGGCAGGTGCAAATGCGATAGCATGGGATGTTGTTGCCGATGACGGTTTTAACAGTAATGAAAACAGTATTGTTGGGAGGGTTGTTAATAGGGTAAAAAACGGTTCAATAATAGTTATGCATATGAATGGTTTTCCCAATGAGCCGGTTGACTACCTTGCAGTACCGCGTATTGTTGAGACACTCAAAAAAGAGGGATTCGAATTTGTAAAAGTGAGTGAATTATTAGGATTTTAAACAATTTGTAAAATGGAATATAATAAGACGCTTTATGTTAGAGCAAATCGAAAATCTTTTAACCAGAAATTACAAACCGTTAAACATTCTGGAAATCTCAAAAAAAAGGCTGATTTCAAACTACAATTATCTCAATTCCTTTGGGCTCAAGATTGCCCCGGTTTTAAAAAGCAATGGGTACGGACACGGGCTTACTCAAATTGCGTCCGTTCTGGACGCACTTGATCCCCCATTTTTTTGCGTAGACAGCCTATATGAGGCCTACGAGCTTTACAAGGCAAATATTTCGACCCCGATTCTTGTCATGGGATACGTAAGCCCGGAAAGTCTTCATACAAAGCACTTGCCATTTTCTTTCGCGCTCTATACCAAGAAACAACTGCGCGCTCTAAAAGAGTATCAGCCGAAAAGCAAAATTCATTTGTTTATCGATACGGGAATGCACAGGGAAGGTTTTTTGTTTGAGGAATTAGGAGATATTCTTTCGGATATAAAAAAATCGGGTATATATCTTGAGGGTATAATGTCTCACTTTGCCGAATCTGAAAATCCTACAAAAAAACTGACGCAAGATCAAAATGAACGGTTTGGGCAAGCGGTAGCCGTGATAAAAAAAAGTTTTTCTCCGGAGTATGTACATATAGCAAATTCCTCTGGAATTTTGAAAAGTGGCGGACTTTCAAATCTGGGAAATGTGGCCAGGGCAGGAATATCTCTTTATGGAATAGACCCTTCGTTCAAAAACACCTTTCTAAAACCGGTGCTTGAATTTAAAACACGAATTGCACAAATTAAAACCATAAAAAAAGGGGAGTGCGTTGGTTACAATTTTACATACAAAGCACAAAAAAAGATTAGTCTTGCAATTCTGCCGGCAGGATATAATGACGGTGTAGAAAGAAAGCTTTCCAATAAGGGGTTTGTTAAGGTGAAGGGAATATTATGCCCGATTGTAGGGAGAGTGAGCATGAATATAACCACAATAGATGTCACTGCCGTTTCCAATCTTCGTGAAGACGATGTGGTCACCGTGTATTCATCTGATACGAATGACCGTAACACTATTGAAAATGCGTCAAAAATTGCAGGGGTAATACCTTATGAGCTTTTAGTGCATTTACATGCCTCTACAAAAAGAAAAGTAGTTTAATTTTTGAGGTTTTGAGCGGCTTTCAGCTTCCGCGCATTAGCAAGAACGTCAAGTTTTTTCTGTTTTTCCTCTTTCAATTCATCGGATTTTTGCTTGAGAGCCTCAAGCTTTTGCTCGACAATTTTTTGACATTCCTTGTCCGGGCAAACTGTCTCGGTATGGATGATAGTTGAGGTCCCGAAAAAAGTAGCTATTTCCTCTTTCCATTTTTTGCCCTCAATGCGCTCTTTTCCGCACCGGGTACAAGGGTTTGAATGTTTAGGTTCTTGCTGTGTAGCCATGGAGAAAATGTAGGAATATTGAATATACTATAGCACATTTTGAGGACAAAATCAACCTAGGCAGAGGTTTCCTGATAACCGGGAAAGAAATCAACTTTGATGTTTTTCTTTAAAACACCGGTTGATAAGAGAATTTTCTCAAAGTTTTGTACCATCAATTGAGGTCCCGAAACATAAAACTTCCGCTTGATGTAGTCGGGAATAGAAGTTTTTACTATTTCCGGCGTAACATGTCCTGAGATGCCTTGCCAACCCGCAGGAATTGCAGTTTTGTCGGTAAGTATATAGAAAGTGTTTACTCCAAATGCTCGGGCTTTTTCCAAGGTGTCAAGAAACAGGATGTCTTCTTTCCTTTTGTTTGCAAAAAGTACGGTGATATTGACTTGTTCTTTCTTTTCAACGATGTCCTCAATGATACTTCGAAATGGTGCGATTCCGACACCTCCTGCTATAAAGACCAATGGGGTATTTCTTGTGGTGGGCATTACAAAATCACCGGAAAGGCTTGATGAAACAATTTTTTGTCCCGGCTGAAGAGAAAGTAAAGCTCTTTTATAAGTGCTTGAAGGTGAATAGAATTTGACCGCGATTGAGATGCCTTCATGGGGAGAGTTCGCCAGGCTGAAGTATCTACGGTTTCCTCTGCTGTCGGCATTTGAGTGAGGCAAGGTCCATTCCATGTATTGACCGGGCAAGAATTTGAACCCTTTCACCAGACCAAAGTCGAAAAGAAACGTATCCGGCGACAATTGAGTTTTCTTTATCAATGGAAGTTCGAGTCTATACTTCGGATTGACTACGTATGAGAATATGTTCCCGACCACAAGCGCCATTTCGGGTGTAAAAACGAGACCACCGAGTCGTACTATTGGGGTTGAATATAATGCAGCGACGATAATTGCATACCAAGTTCGCATTTTTTTTGTAGAAGGGGAGGTAAGCGGTTCTGTAAGCATCACGAAAGTAAAGAAGAAAAGCGCTGATGAAAACGCGCCTCTTTGCCACAGGGATAATATGGGGTTTGAATGAAGAAGGGCAGCTCCCGCTGCAAACACAAAGTAAGTAACCAAAAACACCACTGCCATCCGCATCCGTTGTACCTTTCGTACTATAAGCAACCCACCGATGAGGGTAGGAACAATAAGAAGAGGCGTTCCAACCCACCATGTTGCCGAATGCTCGGCCGAGAGAAGCGACATCATTGCAACCCCAACCGCAGCAGGATTGAAAAGGTGTCTTTTTTCAACAGTGAGAAGATACTTTGACCCCATCGCAAGAAGTGACACGCCGATAAGACCGACGGCTTGGTGAGGGAACTTCATCGGAAAAATAAGAATGATAATAAGAGCGGTAATAAAGACACTTTCGACATTCGTTACCGCCTTAAAAAGTTTTGCAAAAATCCAGTTCGAGATGAAGCATACAGACAGAACGATGACTGAAGAAAGTAAAATGTCGACGGAACCATATAATGTAAGTCCGAAAAAACCCGTAATCATAGCGTAAATTACGAGCGCAATCAGGTAGTACAGGGTCAACCTGTACATAGTAATCTTATTAAGAAGTTTGTCTATAATCATAATTTAGGGAGAAAGATACGCCGTAAAACCGCTCGTAACAAGCTCTTTACCGTCTTTTGTAATGGCATATCCTTCCAGATCTTCTTTTTCTTCCAAAAAGTCAATTCCCTTTTCGCCCATCGCATACACTGCAGTTGCGAACCTATCTGCTTCATAAACGTTATTTGCAACCACGGTCACGCTTGATAACTCGTTGGCAAGCTTTTTCTTTATCGGATTGTAGATATGCATACCGCGTTCGTAGGTTCCGGAGGTTGCAATCCCTCTGTCGCTGAGATAAAGAACCCTCGCGTTTTCGAACGTTTTGAGCGGATTTCTTATCCCTACTTTCCATTTCATGCCATTTTTAAGGCCACGGATATCAATATCGCCCCCTATCTCAACATAAAAATTTTTATACCCTTTTTTTATCAATAGTTTTGACCCCTCAGATATAGCATACCCCTTTACAAGCCCGGAAGGGTCGATAATCCCCTCAACTGAAATATCGAAATACCCCTTCGTCATAAGTTTTGTTTCATCGCACAATTTCAACACTTTCTTAACCTCCGGGCTTGCGTCTTCGAGCTTTAGAAGTTTTTTGTTTATGCGTGAGATTTCGCTGGTTTTTTTATATGTACTGAAGGTTTCATCGATAGAATGGAAATAGTCAAGCACTTCATCAATGTCCGTGCTCTTAACAGTTGTATCAAGAACTTCAATTGCGACACTCATGCCCATAATTCCTTCGGTAATCTTCATAGTGTTAGTTTTGAGCCTTCTTTAAGGCAGACGCTAGAGAACGCGAAAAAGCGGGGCTTGAGTCTGATGCTCCGCTTATAATATCAACCTGCGCACTTTGGGCTTTTACAGCTTCATCTCGTAGCATAGGGATTGCCTGGGTATTTATAGAAATTGAGGTTCTATTATCATTTGGATATAAAAGAGGCAATACGTCGGCTAGTTTCCCGTCTTTAATGACGGCCTGTACTTGTAGATTTCCGTAAAATGCGTCCTCGATGGTTCCGTCGTATGTTCCGTCTTTGTATTTTCCCGCAACTTTCACGGTGGGTAGCGGAGTAGCAGTTGCTATTATCGGAGCACCTGTTTCTTGCGGATTTGGCGTAGCAGGCGGAGATGTCTCCTGAGTTGGGGAAGGAAGAACTTGCTTGTTGCCGACAATTTTTACCTCATCGTCGCTTCCCTTTAAATTTTTGGCAAAAACAAGCAAAAAAAAGGCTCCCAAGACAATTGTTATTTGAAGATACTTTCTCATATACTGTATGTAGTTTAAATGAAATAGCTTAAAAGAGACTTAATAATAGTTGTATTGTAAGGAAAAAATAGCAAATGGTAAATGATTCGCATTTCTACGTCTATATTCTGGAATGCTCGGACAATACATTTTACATCGGTAAAACAAAAAACATACCCATGCGGTTAAGTGCGCATAACGGACTTATCAACGGCGGAGCCAAATATACCCGTTCAAGACGACCGGTTTTTCTTGTGTATTTTGAAAAAGTGAAAGGTGCATCTAGAGCCTTAAAACGTGAATATTCGTTAAAACAACTAACACGCGAAGAAAAGAAAGAACTGATTGCTGCTAATAACCGAGTTGTTTTAAGTTGATTTGTTGATTGAGGGTGTTATTGACCGAGTGAATAATACCAAAGAAAGCCCATAAAGAGATAATTATTCCTAAAATTGTTAAGAAAATTGCGATAAGTCCGACGTGTTTTGCATGCTCGTTCCCTTTTCTCAGATATTTGAATCCCGGCCACAACCCTAAAGGAGGGAGAAAAAAGCTTAACAAATACACTCCAATCTGTTTTGAAAGAGTAATGGTTAATTCGGTGTCCTTTAGTTTCACTCCACAGCTCGGACAGTAATTATACGCAGGAAGAATAATGGCTTTGCATACTTTGCAGTATAATTGCTCCATACTGTAAGCTTCTCACAGTGCTCGGCCGTCCGTCAACAAATTCTACTTGGCCGGAGTAACGCTTGGTCTTCCCATCATCCTAAACGCAGGATTAATTTGTATGTTCTGCGCCGTTACTGAACCGTCCGAATTTGAAGTTCCAATTGCCGCAACTTTTGTTCCGCTTTTAAGGTCGGTTTTCGAACCCGTTTCGGTCTTGCTATACGTTGTTGATTGAGATAAATTGACGATCTTACTACTTCCATCCTGAAGTTTGACGGTAAGACTATCATTGTCAATTGAAACGATATCGCCAACTACAGCACCCCCGAATCCCCGGTTCGCACCATTCCTCATCATGCCGGTTTGGTTCTGTCCGAACCTTCCCTCCCGTGCGAATTGTCCAAATGTTGTCCTTGCTTGTGTCTTTTGATACAGCATACCACCGTAGAATGCTCCGGCTGCAACAATCACTACAATGACTATAGTAATCAGTAAATTCTTGTTTGAATTATTTTTTTCATTTGCCATAAATTTCACCTCCTTTATGAATGGAACTATAATTTAGGTACCTTAAATTAAGCTTACAATACTTATTCATATCTCAGCGCTTCAATAGGTTGTAAATTCGCAGCCTTTCTTGCCGGGTACCAACCAAATAGGATTCCAATACCGCCCGAAACGACAAATGCGAGAAGAATTGAGTAGGGTGATATCACAAACAAGGAAGCTGTAGCTGCCGAATATCCATAAGAAATAAGAATTCCAAGTGCGATTCCAATGACGCCACCGGTGAATGTCAGGAAAATCGACTCAATGAGAAACTGAGTTACAATTGTCTTTTTCTTGGCACCTAATGCTTTTCGAAGTCCAATCTCACGCGTCCTTTCGGTAACTGTAACAAGCATGATGTTCATAATTCCAATTCCTCCGACAAGAAGCGAAATTGCGGCAATTCCTGCCAGAAAAGTTGTGAAAGTTCCGGTTGCCTGAGAAGCAGTGCTGAGAATATCTGCTTGGGAAAAAATTGAAAAATCGGCATCTTGCGGACTTTGTAGCTTATGCCGGGACAAAAGAAGATATCCGACTTGGTTTTGGGCATCAGTCATAACCTCAGACGATTTTGCTTCGAGAGCAATTGAGCTAAGGTTGTCTTGCCCGAATACAATTTTTTGGGCAGTTGATAGGGGAATGAATCCGATATCGTCCTGGTTAAAAAAACCGGAGCCGCCTTTGCTTTTTGTCACTCCAATGACCCGGAACGGAATCCCATTGATTCTTACTGTTTGTCCGACGGCGCCAGCCGTCTCTCCGAATAAGTCCGTTGCAACTTGCGGACCAAGAACAATTACCTTTCCTAACGACACGTTGTCATTTTCGGTAACAAATGTACCGGTATCCATACTTAATTTGTGAACTGCAGTGTAAGAATCGGTAACACCGATGATTTGGATATTTGAATTGGTCCGTCCGGCGGTAATCTGTTCTCTTCTTTGTATCTCGGGCGAAACGGTTTGTACTGCAGTGATATTGGGGGAGGTCCGAATGGCTTTTGCGTCCTCATTCGTCAATGTTGTTGCTGCCCCCGCTGCCCCGCGTACTCCGCCCGAATTTTGAGAGCCGGGATTAACCGTCAAAAGATTTGCACCAAGGGACTGTATTTGATTTTGAACCTGCTGCTGCGTTGCTTGTCCCAGAGAGATAAGTACAATTACACTTCCTATGCCTATTACAATGCCAAGGATAGCAAGCCCCGTGCGCATCTTATTGATTGTCAGGGTAGAAAAACTTTCGGACAAAAGCTCAAACGTTTCATTCGTCATTTTCATCGCGGTTTTTTATTCTTTACATCTGATATTATCTTTCCGTCCTTTATCGTGATTATTCGGCCCGCGTGTGCCGCAATATCACCCTCATGGGTAATCATTACTATAGTATGTCCCTCTTTTTGATTGAGTTTCCGAAAAATCGACATTATCTCGTCTGCTTGACTTGATGCGATGTTCCCTGTCGGCTCGTCCGCCAAAAGGAGAGCAGGGTTCATGGAAATTCCTCTTGCAATTGCAACCCTTTGTTGTTGCCCCCCCGAAAGTTGGTTGGTGGTGTGTTCCATCCGTTCCGCAAGTCCGACCATTGAGAGGAATTTCTTTGCCCGTTCGTACCGTTCTTCCAATGGAACACCGGCGTATCTCATGGGCAACATGACATTTTTTATAGCGGTTGTCCTTTGAAGAAGATTGAAGGCCTGAAAAACAAAACCAATTTTTTTGTTCCTTATTTCGGAAAGCTCGTCATCGGAGAGTTGTCCCACATTCTTTCCGTCCAAAAGATAGCTGCCGGATGTGGGAATATCGAGCGCACCCAGAATATGCATGAGAGTAGATTTGCCGCTTCCCGATGGACCCATAATTGCAACGAATTCCCCCTTTTTTATTTCAAATGAGACATCGCTTAATGCGCGGGTTGTAATATCTCCAAGAGTGTACTGCTTATTGAGGTGATTCACCTTAATAATTGTTGAGGTGCCCATATTACCGTCCTTGCCTTGTACCGCCGCCGACAACTCTCAGATTTCCTCCACCCCCAAACCCTCCAAAACCCCTATTGAGTCCACTGAAGGGGGAAGCTGCTCCTTGGGCCGTCGTAGACTGCGAACCTATTATGATGGTATCTCCCTCCGAGATGCCTGAAAGAATTTCGGTATTTGTATCCGATGAGATACCGGTTTCAACTTCAACAACCTCAATATTTCCATTCCTCATACGTTGCACTGTCGATGTTCCGTTTGTGGTCTGAATTGCAGCTGCTGGAACGGACAATACATTGTCATGCCTGGCAATTTGTATTACGGCCGTAGCACTCATCCCCGGCCTGATTGTGGCAGGGGGAAGAATGAGGGAAATATATGCATTGAATGTGACGACACCCGATGAGTTTGCTCCAATAGTGTCAATGCTTGTCACCTTTCCGACGAACGTTTGGTCGGGAAATGCATCAAACGTCACAGTTGCCTTTTGCCCCGTCTTAATTTTTGAGATATCAACTTCGTTAATAGGTGCTTTAATCGAAAGCTGAGAAAAATTACCCAAAACCAGTACCTGAGTACCCTGGCTGGTGGAATTTGCCGAGGAGTTGCTGTTGTTGTAGGTCGTGCCCGTTGCAGTAACATTGCTTCCTGCCTCAAGAGAGAAATTTGCGACCGTTCCTGATATCGGAGCAGTCACCGTTGAATCTTGTGTTGCCGCATATGCAAGGGAAGCGCTGTTATGGCTTGCCTGAGCGGCAGCAATAACCCCTTGCTGATTTTTGTAATCGGCCTCAGCTTGCAGCCAATCGGCATTCTCTTCAATGTACTTAGGGTCAGTTTTTTGCTGGTCTGAAGGATTTTGAACTCCGCGGTCGTTGATGAATGCCTGGTTTGCTTTAAAAAGAGCAGACTGGAGGGAGTTGAGTTTTGCGGTCGCCGAATTCAACGAATTCTGGGCGGATAAATAATTGGCATACGCTTGTGCCTGCTCTTGAGGAGTTGCTGTCGAACGGACACTAAAAAGTTGTTGACCTGCCGAAACTTCGTCCCCGTTTCTTACAAAAACCTCTGAAATGACACCATTTGTCGGAGACCCGATATTTGTTTGACTATTGGACGTTACGTTACCGCTCTCGGTAACGCTTTCTATAATGCTTTCCCGTAGAACCTGCACCGTTTGGTACGAAAAGGATGACTGCTTTTTGCTCAAATTTGATACAGCAAAAAGAGCCAATAAAATTATCGCAATTGAACCTATCAATTTCGCTTTGAATGGCAATTTTTTTATAAATTTTGGAATGTATACACCCATACTATCTTTTTTACGCATTCTATTCGCACCAGCTGAAAATAGACTGAATACTACAACTACACAGGCAACTCAACAATAAAGGTTGAACCTTTTTTTGAGGAAACACAAGAAATTGCTCCGCTATGCATCACGACAATTTCCCTTGCGATAGAGAGCCCCAATCCGTATCCCGGTACATCGGAAGAGTTTCTGCTTTTGTCTACTCGGTAAAAACGGTCAAAAATCTTTTCAAGCTCACTTTCTGCTATTCCTATGCCCTGGTCAACGACTTTAATTGTCGCAACCCCTCCATAAACACTCGAACGGATGGTAATTTTGGTATTGTTTGTGCTGTATTTAATCGCATTATCAAGAAGAATGGTAAAAAGTTGAGTAAGGCTTTTCGAGTTCCCGACAACGTTTAACCTTGTCGATTTATTTTGTATTGTAATGTTCTTTTCGCGGGCGACGGCTTGAACGCTTTTGATTGCGCTGCTAAGGACATTCACCAGTTCAATTTTCTCAAAACTTATTTCCGGGCTCTCAAGAGTGGCAAGTCGCATGAGGTTGTCTGTCAAACCTTGGAGACGGATTACTTCTTCGAGATTGCTTTTAAGTATCGCATCCGACTCGGCAAGCGTCCGCTTTTTTCCCATTAGATACACTTCGATTTCCGACCGGAGGGTAGTGAGTGGAGTTTTTAATTCGTGCGAAGCATCTCCGATGAAGCGTGCTTGATCCTCAACGGCTCTTTTTATCGGGTCCAGTGTGCGCCCGGCAAGAAAATATCCTGCAACTCCAGCTCCGGCTAAAATACAGATATTAAGAACGATAAGGCTTGCAATGAGCCTGCTTCTTGCTTCATATACTAGCTGTTCGTCAAAAGGGTTCGTTTCAGCGGGCACTTGCTCTTCACCAAATTGTTCCCTTATGCGTGTCTGGCGCAATTCCTGGTAATGTTCAAATCTCACAAGCTCGCGATTGACGTCTACAAAAATTACAACGCTAAAAATAAAGCTGATGAGCATTATGAGAAGGAGGTACCAGGCTGTTAATTTGAGGCGGGTAGAGTGAAACATATTAGTCCGATATTTTATACCCAAAACCTCTCACTGTCGTAATAAGTGCCTTTTTGTTTCTAAAAGGTTTGTCGATTTTGTTCCGAAGATGGGTAATATATACCTCGACAGAGTTAGGGAGAACATCCGAATCATAATTCCACACATGATTGATGATTTGTTCCTTCTTGATGATTGTCCCCTTATGTCTTATGAGGTACTCAAGTAATGAAAATTCCTTGTTTGAAAGAGAAATTGTAATTCCATCCCGTTTCACATCAAATGTAACGCTGTCCAATGTGAGACCGTCAACTTTTAACTGAGTAGTCAAGGATGAATGGGGTCTTCTCGTGAGTGCCCGGAGACGGGCGAGGAGTTCTGTGAAAGCAAATGGCTTTGGGAGATAGTCGTCGGCTCCGCTATTGAGCCCTTCAACGCGGTCATGAACTTCCCCAAAAGCCGTCAGCATTAGTATGGGGGTATGGATGTTGTTTTCCCGCAGTTTTTTACAGATTTCTATGCCGTCTATGCCCGGTAGAAGCCGGTCAAGAATTATCGCATCGTATTCCTCACTTACCGCATAGTCGTAACCGCTTGTCCCCTCGTATGTAACATCAACTGCAAAAGACTCTTGTTCGAGCCCTTTTTTTATCGAATTTGCAATTTTGTGCTCGTCTTCTACCAGTAGCACGCGCATAGCGGTATTGTACCAAATGAAAACTGAATTATCGCTGAAAGTTAAAGGGAAGAAATAATTTTTTCTTTAAGATCTTTTATGCTATTGTCATCGTAAACCGAGACCTCTAAAACGCTCAATCCTTTTTTCTCAAATAGCTCTTTGTTTTCTTGACGAATTTTTTCGTCAGCCAAGTCTTTTTTAGTAAGAAGAATTATTTCTTTTTTTGTAAGAAGTGTTTTGTCGAACTCTTCAAATTCCTTTCTTACTGTCTCATATGCTTTAAGCACATCTTTCTCCTCACAGGAGATACAATGGAACAGAACTTTTGTTTTTTTTATATGCTTGAGAAAAGTCAGACCCAGCCCTTTCCCCCCCGAAGCACCTGCGATGAGCCCGGGTATATCTGCAATAATTATATTGTCAAGCGCGCCAAGATTTGGCTCCAAGGTGGTGAACGGATAGTTTCCAACTTTAGGAGTTGCTTTGGTAAGCTTTTTCAGCAACGAACTTTTTCCGGCGTTAGGAAGACCTACGAGTCCGACGTCGGCAATAAGATTGAGAACGAGGTGAAGCTTTCTTTCCTCTCCCCGCTCTCCATCGGCTTTTCTTGCTACCATTTTTTTTAAATCCGGCTGATAGTCATGATTACCCATTCCGCCGTGACCTCCATATGCAACACAGAAAGGTTCCTCTGTTAGTATTTCGGTCCATTCGCCCGTTTCCTCGTCTTTAACTGTAGTACCAAAAGGAACCAAAACATATACATCATTCCCGTTTGCACCGTCCAAATCCTTGTGCTGACCGCTTACACCATTTTCTCCCTTTATGGTTTTTTTGAACTGAAACTCGGATAAATCAGAGACGTTTGCTGACCCTTTGAAATATATATTTCCTCCGTTCCCGCCGTTTCCGCCGTCCGGAACGGTTTTTTTGCTTCCGAAAACTTGTTTTTTTGCAGATGCGCCATTCCCTCCGTCACCGGCTTTAACGGTAATTTTTACATCATCTATAAGACTCATATCCGTATTGTACCCTATGTGCTACACTTTTTGGATGAAGGAATTGAAGGTGAGGTTGTTGATGGCATGGGAGGCATCGCTTGGTCTTATGGGAAGAAAGAGTCCTCAAGCCGTTTTCTTTACAACCAGGTGGGGAATACACACATTTTTCGTCAGATTTCCGATAGACATTGTTATCCTTGACGAGCATAATACCGTTTGTCTTTTAAAAAGAGCACTGTTGCCTAACCGTGTTTTTGTATGGAATCCGAAATATTACCGGGTAATAGAGTTGCCTGGGGGAACAATTGAAAAAATCAAACTCAAAATAGGTGAAAAAATTACTCTCACTTTTCTTTAGATTTATAGGTTACCTCAACAAAAAGAGCGGTAAGAGCGGTTGTTATGGGCACCGCAAGAATGAGCCCGATGCTTGAAACAAGGGTTCGGACCACCTCTTCGGCAATTATTTCAAAATTGACGACCGACGAGAATGGGAGGGGATTATTTATGAATAGGAGAAGTAGGGGAAGGGAAGCTCCGGCATAGACTAAAATCAATGTGTTCACCATAGATGCGATATGGTCGCGGCCTACATCCATTGCTCTTTTGAATAATTCATATAGCTTTATCGAACGGTTCGCGCTTTTTAATTGATAAACAATAGCAGCCTGAGAAACGGTAATATCTTGAAGAACACCGAGAAGACCGATAATTATGCCGCCCAAGAGTAACCCTTTTATATCAATTGAGCCCTTTTTGATAATATTCAAGTACGATGCTTCCTCTGACGCAAAACCGCTCAAGTGAGCTGCGTTCACGAAATATGCCGAAAGCAGCCCGGTGATAAAAAGCGCAATAAGAGTACCGATTATTGCGCATGCCGTTTTTTTGTTTATGCCATGTGAGAGGAAAAAAGTTATAGGAATTATAAGGGATGATGCGGCAACGACAACCAAAATGGGACTTACCCCTTTTGATACCTGCGGAAGAACGAAAAGAAATAATATACCGAATGTGACTCCCATACCAATTAAAGAGCTTGCCCCTCGTCTTCCTCCTATTACAATTGCCAAAATCGCAAAAATGGAGAAAAGCAGAAGCAGCGGAGTGCGCCTTACGTAATCTGTGATAGTCAGCATGTCCTGCCCCTTGTCATTTTTCTCGACAGCCACAACAATAGTGTCCCCGGTACTATATGTAATGACTCCACTTTGGTCGTATTTACCGTTTTCAATTACCACCTTCTTTCCTTTATATTTACCGCTCAAACCCAATAGCTCAAGCTTTTGGTAGGGGTGTTTGTTGCCGGTATTTTCAATAATTTCACTGTTTTCGATTACGTTCGTGACCACTGCTTCAACAGAATTTTGGCCCGTTGCAGGCGGCGTATTTTGTTGTGCAAAAAGGTCCGCCGTGCAATGGAAAAAAAGGATAGAAAGAGCCACTATCACAAGCAGAATTTTTTTCATCTCAGTACACATTATACAATGTCTTTTACAATTCTTTCTTTTTTCACACGCGTATGAATAGCTATTGGCATTACAATGTTTAGATGAAAGGAGGTGAAGATAAATGCAGGAAGAAAAAAGAGTAAATGTTGTTGCAACAGTTGGTTTGGCGGGAGCTCTCTTAGGAGCAGGATTGACGGCAGCAGCCCTGGCGCTTACCGACAGAAATAATAGGCGAAAGGTAGTTCACTCAATAAGAACATTTAAAAAGCAGGCGGCAGATGTGTTATCAAAGGCGGGAGAGGAGCTGAAAGAGACGCGAAAGGAAGTGGAGAAACAGTCGCAACAGATCTCAAACGACATAAAAGAACCGGCCGTCAAAAGCGATGAGAAGATCTTAAGATCGCTCTAGACTTTTCTTTGGAACACGATACGGGTACAATAAAAGAATGAATGCACTGACGCCCGAAGAAGAGGATGTGATTGCACATAAGGGAACCGAAATTGCTTTTAGTGGGGAGTATGATGATTTTTTCAAGGACGGAACATTTATATGCAGAAGGTGCAACGCTCCGCTTTTTACATCAAAAAGCAAGTTTGATGCCGGCTGTGGGTGGCCTTCATTTGATGAAAACTATCCGGGAGCGGTAAAAAGAATTCCCGACGAAGACGGAGAAAGAACCGAAATACAGTGCGCAAATTGTAGTGCTCATTTGGGGCATGTATTTGAGGGAGAGCAGCTTACCGAAAAGAACACCAGGCATTGTGTTAATTCATTATCTATCCGGTTTGTGCCAATAGAGAAGGAATTGCCGCATGTACTTCACGAGTAAGAAATGAAAAGGTTTGTGATTGCAGTTTTGCTGGTCGGATTGATAGCAATACTTTTGCTGTTTGGCAGGCTGCTTAAGAAAGAACCGTTAAAAGAACTTACCTCTAAAACAAATTCTCCTCAAAAAGAAAAAGAATCGGCTGGGGAGATACCGTCAATTCCCTTTGCTCTTCCCTCAGAATATTCAATTCATGTATTTGCCAAAGGCCTCGGCAACCCGCGGGATTTACAATTTAGCCCCGGCGGAACTCTTCTTGTTTCCAATCCTGTTGAAAACACGGTTACCGCGCTGCCCGATAAAGACGGTAACGGAGTTGCAGATGAGAATAAGATAATCATCTCTGGGGGAAATAAGGTCCATGGTTTGGCATTTTTTGACGGCCGTCTTTTTGTCGCGGAGGTTAACCGTGTGGCATCATATTTTTGGGACGAAGAGAGAAAAGAGGCAATATTTAAAAACCAATTGTTCCGTTTGCCAAATAACTCCGACCACAATAATAGAAGCATTGTGATTGACGAGAACGGCACCATATATGTCAGCCTCGGTTCTACCTGCAACGTCTGTACTGAACCGGCTGAAAAGGGAGGGTCCGTTTTTATTTCAGATATAAAAGGCGATACTGCACACTTGTGGACCCGTGGCCTTCGAAATGCTGCCTTTTTGGCGATCAATCCCTCAACCGGACAAATATGGTCTACAGAGATGGGGAGAGACTATCTGGGAGACAATACGCCTCCCGATGAAATTAACATATTGGAAGGCAACAAGGACTATGGATGGCCGAATTGTTACGGTAATAAAACACCCGACTTGTTGTTTACAAAAAAAGCGGACTGCAAGGATACCGTAGCACCCATTTTTGAAATACCTGCGCATTCGGCTCCATTAGGACTTACATTTATCAACTCTTCTCAATTTCCCGCTGATTGGCAGGGTGATTTGCTCGTTTCATACCATGGGTCGTGGAACAGGTCACAAGCAATAGGATACAAAATTGTCCACCTAAAAGTAAAAGGAAACACAATTGTTGGAAGTGATGATTTTTTGACGGGCTTTAATCCGGGCACTCAAAAAGACGACAGCTTGGGTAGACCTGTGGATATGACTTTTGATAAAAGGGGTAACCTTTACGTGTCGGACGATAAGGCAGGGTTTGTCTACGTCATTCAAAAAAAGGATTAAAATTTGAAAGGGAATTTTGAGAACAACTCCTTAAAATACTGCTCCAGTCTTGCGAAAAATCCTTTTTGCTTTTCTTTCATCTCTTTTGCTTTCTGCTTTGCAATCTCTATTTTGCGCCCTGCCTCCACAGTAGCGGAATTTGAGTCTGTTGTCACTGTCGGGGTCACACCGTTTGTTGTTGATGTGCCTTTAACATTATTATTGTTGATGTCGACTTTTGCGGTTCCATCGTCAGACTCCAGATGAACACTGCCGCCATTTTCCGATTCATATGTCTTAACTTTTCCATTTGTCTCTATTCGGATGTTAGTTTTGGAAGTAGAATTTGTGCTTGTCGAAGTATAGGAGTTTATATTATTGTGCACTTCAACGCTTGAGCTCGCGCCGTTTCCATTATTTGAAATGTTAACCGAGGTTGTTTCTGCAGCTGTGGCTTGGTTTTGGGCAAGAATTAAAAACAAAACAACAAACAGAAAAACCTGCCGATTTTTCTTCACCAAAATATAATAGCACATGTTTATAAGAAACGTGTAAGCACATGTTTCTTCACTGCGTGTAAGAAATGTGCAAAAGAACGAATTTTTTCCCCTCGTAAAGAAATTTTGCATTACTGGTGTACAATGAATGCGCCTCTATGGATAGTGAACCAAAAATTTCGGGAGCATGGATATTTACCGCAATCATAATCGGAGTCGTTCTTATCTTCATTGGTGCTCTTATCCTTCACCAGCAGGAAAACATCAAGCCCGAATCGACTTTCAGTCTCAACAAGCCGGGCGGCAGTGAACAGCCGGGGCCTTTCAAAGAGCCTCAGGTAGATACGTGGCGCACATATAGCAATGCCATATATAATTTTTCTCTTGAAGTGCCCGCAGACTGGCACGAACAGGAATATCCTCAAGCATCACCCAATGGAGGGCTTATCATCGCCTTTTCTCCGGCCGACCTACCCTGTAAAACATGCACCTATTTTCGAAACGGCTTCTATTCAATTCGCCTCTTCAATCAAAAATCGGACCCTGACTATTACAAAGACTTTACCTCAAGACTTGCAAGCGTAGGAAAATCGAAAGAGTTGCAGGGCGTACAATTAGGAAAATACAAAGGAGTAATTTCCTTAAATACCGTTGCATTCGATCATGAAGACTGGGTATATGAGCTGTCCCTTGACACAAAAGACGGGACATTAAGCGTGAATGACTCCAAAATATTTCAGCATGCGGTTACAACATTCCGGTTTAACGAATTACTGTTCCAGTAACTACTTTTTGTCTATGTAGTGCGAGTAGATTGCTTTTGAAATGTCTGCAATGCGGTTAGCCGCCAAGTCGGGTTTTTCACTCTTTGACATAATGACGATGAGATAATTTCCCCGTGCATCAAGTATAAGCCCAGCGTCGTGGGTATATTCGTCCAATTCCCCGGTTTTATGAGCAATGACGATGTCATCCGGCAGATATCTTGGAATCTTGTTGTTGAGCTTCTGGTCTTTCAAAAGCTCCAACATTTTGTCTGTTGAAGTTTTATCTCCCAGTTTATTTCCATACAATTTTTCAAAAAACAAAGCGACATCGTGAGGAGTAGTGGTCGGAAGATTTACCGTTGCTCCCATTTTTGTTTCATAGAATCCATTCCTTGAAAGGTAAGAAGTTATGGTGGAAAGTCCAACCTTTTGGGTCAAAAGCATTGCTGCATAGTTGTCGGATATCGTTATCATTTTGTAAAGCGCGTCTTTCACCGTAAGGGTAACGGAACCCTCGGTAAGACCGGCAGAATCACTCGCAATATTGAATTTCTTATTAAGAACGCTTACGTCCTGGCTGAGTACCGTGTCTTCCTTGAGCTTTCCACTTTTTACTTGTTCAAAGACGACCGCCATTACCCACAATTTATAGAGGCTTGCAGTGTCATACACCACATGTTCATTGAACTCATAGTGCTCGGCGGTATCAAGATTTTTAACTACAATTCCATAGCTGCCGGTTGTTCCACGTAGCGCATTATCTACGCTCTGCTTGAGAACATCGTTGTAAATGGTCGGTACCGGTACCGCTTCGGGTTTTGCCTGTGTTTCAACGGCCAGTACGGCTTCCTTTTTTGAAGAATGAAAATAGAATACTCCTGCGCTCGTCAGAAGAAGGATAAGAACTATAAAAAAAAGAGGGATTGCGGCCAGTCTATGGTTGCTTTTTCTTGGAGTTGGCCCTTTGTAATAATATACTTTTTTCATATTCTATTATAGGCAAATAATTAAAAAAATCATGAAAGAGAGAAGTCAAGATTTTAACCATTTAGGCAGAAATTCTGCTTATTTTCAAAAAAAACTTACGGATTAGGTCTTCTGCCCTTATTACAATATAGAACATTTTTTTCCGAAAAGGAATGCTATCGGTTGAAGCTGGGAGTTAATTTAAGGTATAATTGGAACACTTTATTGTCGGTTCGTCTAATGAGTTCGCCGTTAGACCTATCGAGAAAATATTGTCGGTTCGTCTAACGGTAAGCAAAGCTTGGTCTGCTTCGCAGACTAGGGCAAAAAAAGATTGTAGTTTGCGCTGGGATGTCGTCTAATGGTAGGACAACAGACTTTGGATCTGTTTATTTTGGTTCGAATCCAAGCGTCCCAGCGGAAACTATAATTTACATTTTTATGGCAGCCCTGCTATGATTGGTATGCAGTTAACTGTATGAGAAAGATATTTGTACTTGAATTTATGACTCTTGATGGAGTTATTCAGGCGCCGGGGGAATCAAAGGAGGATGAAGCTTTGGGTTTCGAATATGGTGGCTGGATGGGTCCATACTTTGGGAAAGATGAGGTAGCCGGCCAAGAGATGGAGAGACAAATGAAGAACACAAAGGGATTGCTGCTTGGACGCACAACCTATGACATCTGGGTGAATTATTGGCCGACCCATACCGAAAGTTGGCCGCAAGTGAACGAAATTACCAAATACGTTGTCTCAACAACGTTGAGAGAACCCAGGTGGGAAAATACTGTGGTACTAAAAGATATTGATGCAGTAAGGGAATTAAAGAATTCAAACGGGCCCGATTTGCAGGTGTATGGCAGCGCAAAGCTTGTTCAGGGCCTGATGAAGGCCGATTTGGTTGACGAGTTTTGGCTCAAAATATTCCCCATCACTCTGGGTACTGGAAAGCGGCTGTTTGAGGAGGGTACGATGCCTTTTGCTTTCACTCTTTTTGACTCTAAAATATCTCCTAATGGAATAATTTTTGCCGCATATAAACGCGCTGGGAGCGTCAAAACCGAGTCTGTTGTAGCGAGATAGGAAGCATCCGCTTCAAATTTCTTCTTCGTCTATTACCCTTTCGCGGAAAACATTTTTCTCGCGGTCAGCTTCGGGGACGAGCGTTTCCAGAATGTGATGATATTTGAGAGGGCTATGAATAAGATAAATATGGATATTCTCTTCAAGTGCCCAATCAAAAAGTTTAAGCGAGCCGAAATTAAAAATTCTTCCTAAAAGACCTTGCTCAAGTGTTATCGAACCCACATGGTCAAGAATATAACGCTCTTCCTTCCTGAATAGAAAACCTTTCCGGTGGATAACCTCCATCGGCGTGATTTCGTAATATTCCTCAAGCCAATTGACAATAACATAAATCATAAAGACTGTCTTCAATAATACAAGCACAACAAAAATCGGAATATTAAAAAAGGAAATATTCAATGAATACATCGTTGCATAGTTTGAAAGAGCCAGGTGGAAAGCAATAATTGAACCCGCCGCTACCGCTTCTAAAAAAAGGAGCTTTAAGACGAGGAAAAAAATACTTTGTCTGACGGTAATATGCGTTACCGTTATTGAGCTTGCTTTTCCTTTCTTCTCAAAACTTATGATTTTTTCTTTTGTGTTCACAATTAAAGTATACACTTTTTGTAAAGATTCTAATCGGAATCATCAGCATGAGGCTTGGGGGGAGTAGGGGTAAGTGCTTCTTGACCCGGTGTGGGAGTCGGCGACTCCTGTGGGGTGGGTGTTGGCGTCTCCTCTATGCCTTCGTGTCTCACGTCTTCTTTAAATAAACCGGTGAGACGATTTTTGCTTCGCGTAAACCTGCTGCAATCACCTTGAGGCTCAGTCCCTTGCATAAAGACCTCCATCTTCGCCGAGCCGGAGCTCGTGCTATCGCAATAAGGTGCCTGCACAATGCCATCCGGTTTTATAAAACCTCTAAACGAGCTGGAAACAAATTTTTCCATTAACGCTCTCCAAATAGGTGCTGCTGCCAGTGCTCCTGGAAGGTTATAAATTGGCCGCGCGTCGTTGTTGCCTACCCATACAGCCGTTACGATTTTCGGAGTGTATCCAATGGTCCATGCGTCTCTGTAATTTTCGGTGGTCCCTGTCTTAACGGCAGCCTTAAAAGGGGTAGAAAGCAAGTTCCCGAATTCTTCTCTGCGTGCATTTTCATCGGAAAGTATTGAAGTGACCAAGTACGACGCTTCGGGTGAAATTACCTCATGCAGTACCGGTTCGTACGTGAATTTTACGTTATCAAATTTATCTTTTACCTCAAGAATCATAATAGGTTCGGGCCTTTTCCCCAGATTTGCAAAGGTAGCATATGCATCAGCCATTTGAATGGGGGGTACCTCTGCGCTTCCCAGAACCAAGGAAAGCCCTTTTCCATAATATTTGCTGTCTTTTAAAGTCGTTATTCCAAAATCCCGTGCTCTTTCCAATAGGGCGTCAACTCCAACCCTGTTCATGACTTCAACCGCAGGAATATTGAGCGAATTGGCAAGAGCACGTCTAACGGTAACGGGTCCCCTATAACTGTTGTCAAAGTCGTGAGGAGTATATACACAGTTACTTTGAGGCTGGTTAATGCAATTAGAATCAAGAACATATTTGGTTGGCTTATCATTCAAAACTGTTGCAGGAGTAATCATTCCACTATCAAAAGCAAGAGAATACACAATAGGTTTAAATGACGAGCCCGGTTGACGGGGTGAAGTTGCCATGTTCACTCTCCCATATCTTTCGTTGAACCAGTCCTTGCTGCCGACAAGAACCAAAATTTCACCATTTGAGGGGTCCATGACGACGGCAGCTCCGTTGCCGACTCCATTTTGCGAATTGCCATCAACACCTGATTTGAGAACTTTTTGTGCATATCTTTGCCAAGAAAGGTTGAGGGATGTCTTTACTTTTAATCCTTCATATACAACATCATTGCCATACATTTCTTTCAGCTTATTCTCAACCATCAAAGCAAAATGCGGGGCTTCGTTCGTCAATTCGCTTTTCCCCCTTGTAAAATGAAGCGGTTTGCCAAGTGCAGATTCTTTTTCGGCACTGGTGATGAGGTGTGTGTCTGCCATGTTTTGTACTACCTGGGTTTGTATTCTTAACCCGCGGTTTACATCTCCCGTGTAGGGGGAGAGCAGACTGGGGAATTTTAACATTCCCGCCAAATACGCTGCTTCTGAAAGAGTGAGGTCTTTTGGTTCTTTATTGAAATACAGATGCGCAGCTTCTTTAATGCCAACAGCCCCATCGCCGTAATAAACGGTATTGATATACATTTCCAAAATCTTATCCTTTGAATACTTACTCTCAACATCAAATGCCAAAACAGCCTCTTCGAGTTTTCGAGAAATACTCTTTTTGGGGGAGAGCAGAGTGTTTTTTACCAATTGCTGGGTAATAGTTGAGCCTCCATACGAAAATGTTCCTGTTTGAAGATTTAGAAGAAAAGACCGGATAATTCCTTGTGGAGATACGCCCATGTGATGATAAAAATTGCGGTCTTCCGCAGTGATTATTGCTCTCCCCAAATAGGGTGATATATCCCGTAACGGAACGTAAGAATCGTTCTTTGCGTTGTTGACATAATAAAAAGGGACGTCATTTCTGTCTGTAAGAATTATCCCTTTGTCTTTGTAGTTTAAAAGTTTTGATGCAGAGGATATATAGGGGTCGAAATATATATAGATAAAAGTTATGAACCCGACAATACAAGTAAAAAATAACAACGCTAGAATTTTGAGAAAAGTTCGTATCTGCACATGAGAATACTACAACCCTGCTATAAAAGTCGTGAAAAGGAATTGTAAGAAGTTAATTTTTGTACCAGGAACGGTACTTTTCTTGAAGCTGACTCCTAGTTATTGTAGCGGGCGGCAAATTGAGGGTCTTTTCATAACCGTCATTGAGAAGTTCAGCCGCAGCCAGGTCCCGAGAAAAGATGTCGGGAGCGCCCAATACTATTGCCAAAAGTCTTTTCCCGCCCCGCTGAGAGACAACAGCCGTTGTCATCCCCGCTTCCTCAGTATTCCCGATTTTCACCCCAACCGTTTCCGGATATACATCAATGAGCCCATTCCAATTCGGTAAATCGAATTGTTTGTGTAGATTATTTTCTGGGAGAAAGTCATAATCTTTCTTGACTGTTTCGGTAAAGAAAGGATAGTTTTCATACGCGTAATGAATAAGTATGGCCAAATCATTGGCGCTACTATAATTTTTTTTATTATCAAATCCCTGAGGATTTGCAAAATGTGTACTGGCAAGTCCCAAAAAACGGGCTTTTTCATTCATTGCATCTACAAAGACAGAGCTTTGATAATACCTGTCGACTCCGTCTCTTACCGCTTCTGCCGCGTCGTTTGCCGAGGTCATAAGCATTGCTCTTACTAGCTCTTCCATTCTCATCTCTTGACCCGGAACGACTCCGATTCTCGTTGGGGTAACGGTAGCTGCTTTTTCCGTGATAGCAAACAAATCATTTTTTTGAGCCAAATCAAGAGCAATAACTGCGGACATAATTTTCGTTAAGGAAGCGATGGGTAATTTAGCCTGAGCGCTTTTTCCTGCAATTATTTGACCCGTATCCAGATCCGCTAGCAAATAGGCAGATGCTTCAACGGTGGTCTGTTCCGCCTCCGCGTGTTTCACAATAGAGAACGGAGCATTTTTAAGAACAAACTCGTTTTTCTTGTTGGTGATGCGGGGAAGTATTTTTTTTATGAACACTTCCTTTGCCGTTAAAGTGCGGGGCAAAGGAGAAAGTATTGTATAAACATGCTCCAAGCTATGTTTTAGTTCAAAAATAGAGAATAGAAAAACCGCAAGAAGAAGGAGACGGATAGTGAGCGCTTTTGTGTTTGTACTCATAATTAAGGGACTATATTGCTTGCGACAAGCTTCTTACCAAATTTGTTTTCAAGCAATTGCCAAAGCTCGGTATTCCCATCATCAAAACCAAGTGCCCACATGCCGACCCCTCCAAGTCCTTTGGCCTTCGCAAAATCATATTTTACGGACAATGAGCGAGCATCATCCAGAAATATCATTCTCCATCCGTCGTCTCCTTTGTATGCCTGCCACCCGACTTGCGCAGTATCATCCCAACCTTGCATATCGGGTGTAACGTTTTTCGCAGTTGCGTACGTTGCGGCATACGCACCTGGACGTCCAATAAATGTCTTATAACGTCTTCCCCGGTACCAATAATACGAGTAATACCCATAATCCTTTTGTGCCTTAATTGCGGGAGTTGTTACCGGATAGTTATACCCGTACCATGGGAGCCCCAAGATAAGTTTTTCCTTGGGCATCTTACTGAGAAAATCGGTGACGGCCGTTGATATGTCATACCAATACTTCCCCTCCTTGTATCCATAGAGCGGAGCGGTGGGCATAGCGTTGTCCGAACCGGTTGTAGCAAAGTCGTATGCCATCATAAAGATTCCATCGGTTGTTCGGGATAATTCGGCAATGTCATACAATTTTTCACTTCGTGCAGATGAGGCATATACGCTTACCGTGACGTAAGATCCGTCAAGCTTTGAATGAACGGCATTCGAAAGATTTGAAACGAATTGAGAGAACTTATTTTTCGTATCCGGATTTGTGTCACCGACATATTCAAAATCGATATTTACTCCGTCAATTCCCCGTTCGGCAACGAGGGATACAATATTGTCTATAGCTTTCTTTTGAGCGGACGGGTCGCTAAGAAATGCCACAATCGTACTGTTGTCCATTTGTGTTACCGTAAGAACGACCCTTGCTCCGTTGGTATGTGCCTTCTGAAACAACGCGGTTGCCGAATCGGAGTAGAATTTGGTGTACCCGGGAGAGGTGGTATCCAGTGTGCCGTCAGGATTAACACCTACGCCAAAATAAGCAAGGGTGGTCAGCACTCCGAAATCAACATTCTCCATTTTATTAAGAGTCCAGTACGGCGCGAATCCGAACACTTCATATTTATTTTTTAATTTGCTGTGGTCAAGAGAGGAAAGCTTTTGGTTGTTTTCAAACATATCTTTAATTACGTATGAAGGAACCAATTGATTGAATGCGAAAATACAAGCAAATAGCAGACACAAGAGTCCGGTAAAGACGCGGGCAGAGAGAGCCGCTTTTTGGGCATGAGTAAGCTTAGCAATATACTTTTGCAATGAAAAAAACATGAATGTGTGAAGCCGAATTTTGTTGTACTATAAGGCTCTTCCCCGGCTCTTGAAGATGTAATTAGTTCGTAAGAAAGATGTGAATAATTGGTGAGGAAACGTCAGGAGTTTAGCAAAAACGAATTGCTATGTCAACTTTTTGAATGTAAGAAAATGATTTTGCGAAGCATAAAATAAAAATGAAAAAAACGAAGATAAAACAAAGCAAGATGTGAAAAAAAATACTATACAACTTTTAGGGGTCACCCAATATACACAGTGAGGTATCAATATCTGCGTCCTCTGGCAACGGGCACAGGCACATAGGCCGGCCTTTTTGGGGTGAAGAGTTCTATGAGTTTTGCTATTATTTTTTTCAAGATGTACACCTCCTTTCAAGGATTGGTATGAAGATAAATTCGAAGAACGGAATTTATCCACTATAGCAAACTAAGCAATCTATTACAAGTTTGCCGTAAATCTCTTACACAATCGAGTGAAACGAGTAAAGTGAAGCACTACTTCAATGCTATTTTCCTTTTCTGAAAGAAGATGAAAATATCTACAATTGGGTGTTGTGCTTACACGAATGGAATGAACGGAGTGACACACCTCAAAGCAACTATTCTCGCGAATACAATCCCACAAGTTCTGCCTCTGCCAAAATATGGTTCTTCATTGCATGTTTAATTTCTTCAAGCCGCACATCTTCAGTCAAGTCAAGTACCGTATCCAATGCATAGAGTCTAAAATAATATCGGTGAGTCCCGGAAGGCGGACAAGCACCGCCATATCCCGTTTTGCCGAAATCCGTCATCGCCTCGGTAGCGCGCGGTGGCACGCTATCTTCGTCAATATGTGTTACTTCAGGAGGAATATTGAATACCACCCAGTGAACCCAAGTTTTTCCGGGAGCATCAGGATCCTCAACGATTAACGCGAGACTTCGAGCATCATCCGGTACGTTTTCGAATATAAGAGGAGGGTTGACGTCTTCACCGTCGCAGGTAAATGCAGAAGGTATTCTCTCTCTTTCTGAAAATGCCGGGCTTTTAAGACTAAGTTGCTTCATCTGCTTGATTTGAACTATCTTTGGAGTGTTATGATTTCTCCAGACATTAAAAGAATAGAAAAATGGGAACGAAATTACAAGAACGAAGATAACTGCAAGTAGGAGTCACTACATACTTCTGAGCGGCGAACCAGACTTGAACTGGCGACCTCTTCCTTGGCAAGGAAGCGTTCTACCACTGAACTACCGCCGCATTTGCGGTGCAAATGCGGAGGCAACGTTCTTGCCGAAGGCAAGGTTGTTACCGCCGCGCTCGCGTGGCTAGATTTTTTTGTGCCAAGACCAGGAATCGAACCCGGATAACGTGTTCTTCAGACACGCGCCT